>NZ_VPBI01000002.1:0-174392 GCF_013418795.1 Acinetobacter sp. YH12120
CTGGGCCGTGTCTCAGTCCCAGTGTGGCGGATCATCCTCTCAGACCCGCTACAGATCGTCGCCTTGGTAGGCCTTTACCCCACCAACTAGCTAATCCGACTTAGGCTCATCTATTAGCGCAAGGTCACAAGTGATCCCCTGCTTTCTCCCGTAGGACGTATGCGGTATTAGCATCCCTTTCGGAATGTTGTCCCCCACTAATAGGCAGATTCCTAAGCATTACTCACCCGTCCGCCGCTAGCTCAGTTACCGAAGCAACCTCGCCCGCTCGACTTGCATGTGTTAAGCCTGCCGCCAGCGTTCAATCTGAGCCATGATCAAACTCTTCAGTTAAAATCATTTTGAAGCTTTAATCTAAACTTCCAAATCTGGCTCATCAATTTTCTGACTTAAATTTCGCTCAAATAAACTTCGAGTAATTTAAACCAATCAATCAATGAAATATTTTCGATCAATCAATCAGTAAAAATCCACACAAGTTGTTCTTCATAATCTCTTAATGATCTTCTCGATGCTTCGTCAGCATCAAGCTAGGTCGGCTATATTACGCTTTATTTCTAAAGTGTCAACTGGTAATTTAAATTATTTTAAACTTTCTTTCTAAAACCCAACTCAATCATTCTTAACCAAGTCATTGTTTTATCAGAAGTTTTAATCTTCATCACCGCCAATGGATGTGCATTATAGGTGAAATATTTCGCCTTGCAACCCCTCTTTTTAAGTTTTATCAGTTTTTTAATCCAAACGGTTATTTATTCAACAAATTACTTTACTTTTCCACAAAATACTGTTTATTTCTTTTTCTTAATCATAAAAGGTTCAGGATTCATAACGGCATCTGGCATTTTTTCTGGCTGATCATGTTCTTGCCATTTCAGTGCGCGGCAGTCGATATATTCACAATAGCCGCCTTCACCTTGTTGTTGATCGCCATTTATAGACAACTGATATTGAAAACTTCCGACATAACCTGCTGCAGCCCCAAATTTAAAATCACCACGACTCTGCGCCTGTAAATGAATTGAGGTGCCATCTTCATCTTGATAACGCCATTCAAACTCACGTGGCAAATACATACACTGACCTGTTGGCGTTTTTACTTTTGGATAAACCCGTTGAATATTAAATTGTACTTGCCCATCAAATACCCGAGTTTGCTCCGTGTTCGCATTTCGCAGATAGATTCGAGATTGCAAAATTCGATTCAACACATCACGACTTTGTAGCAATATCATTTGTTGCTGATGATTCAGATTAATCACTTGATAGCAAAAAAATGCCACAGCGAAATAAGGAAACTGGATTGAGCGGGCAAACTCAAAACTACCCAATTGCTCAATCTGAAAATGCTGATCTTTATAGCGCACACTACCCTGACACTGACACAACAAAGACCAATGTTCTGCCAAATTCATTCGCAATTTAGTGAAATATGAAATTGTAGAGCTTGTGGTGATCTTTAAATCAAAGCTAAGTTCGCTATCTTCACGTTGAATATGAAATTGCGGAAAGTGTCCAGTAATGCGCTCTTTATTGGCAAACTGAAAATACTCTGCAGTAAATACGCAATCATGTTGTATTGAATAATGATTGGACTGCCCCACCATGTGTGGGCTGCTACTACAAAGAATACTGGCTGTGTCTAAAGCTGAGGTTGTAATCACATTTTCAGGGCGCAGCATTGCGGTATTTAGGCTGCCCAATAAACCAATAAAGTTGAGATAATGTAAGGGTGCAGGCAAATGAGGAAGAATTAAGCCCTGATAGATAAATTTATAATGATGTTTTGGGGCGTGATAAGGCAGTTTGGCGGTTGCCGCAGGAGTTTGATTGAGTTGTTTGGAACGATCGAGAAAATCTTGAAACAGCTGCATATCAAACTCCTTGTGAGTTGATGCTTTTATGAAAGCTTAATTAACTCACTGCATTTTTTCTTGCCATAAAAGTGGTCACAAAACCTGAAAGTGCATAAATAATTGAAATCACTAAAATTCCAACAGGAATATTATAAGTCATGGCTGCAAGGATAAATACTGCGATTGGCAATACAAAAAACGGCACACGCTTACGATCAAAGGTTTTAAATGAATAATATTTAATATTGGAAATCATCAACAATCCTACTGCAATAATAATCACAGCATTGAGGATTTGTAGACCAATTTCACGAATATCATACAGTTCAGGAAAATCCCGTCCTACCCAAACCAGCGACACGATAATCAGCGCAGCCAAAGGACTTGCAACACCAATAAAGTAGCGTTTATCGACCACACCAATTTGCACATTAAAACGCGCCAAACGGAATGCGGCACAAGCCGTATAAACAAAGCAAGCCGCCAAGCCGATACGACCTAAATCATGCAAACTCCAGCTATACATCAAAATCGCAGGTGCAACACCAAAGGCGAGCATATCGGATAATGAATCAAACTGTTCGCCAAATGGACTTTGCGCACCAATCGCACGTGCCACACGACCATCTAAACCATCAAACAATGCTGCTAGAAAAATGGCATAAATCGCTTGGCTAAATTCGCCATTCATACTGGCAATAATGGAGTAAAAACCCGACAGCAAGGCTGCCGTGGTAATCAGGTTTGGCCACAGATAGATACCACGACGTTTCACCTTTTGCCCTTCACGGGTATGTTCTTCTTCCACCACTTCAAATGTAATTCCGTCATGCTCAAGATCACGGGAACTATATTCTCCTTCGGGTTTGGATGTGTTTGTCATTATTTTGTGTCCTAACTGTAACCTGAACGTCTATTTAAATTTTTTATTCGCCAACTAACCAACGCACTGCAGCATGTCCACCATGTTCTTGCATACGCAAGTGCGGGAACAACCATTGCAGGGCTTCATCTGCATCTTCAGAGAATTTCCATGGTGGATTAATCACCAATAAACCACAACCGTTTAAGCCCACAGGAGTATCGTCAGGCCACACACAAATTTCACAAATGAGTTGACGGCGAATACCTGTTTTAAACATTTTCTTTTCAAAACGTTCAATCATGGCGCGGTCTTTAATTGGATACCACACCGCAAATACGCCTGTTGGCCATTTTTTATGTGCAGCTGCCAATAATTCAACCAACTGAGGGAAATCTTTACGTTCCAATTCATACGGTGGATCAATCATCACCAAACCGCGTTTTTCTTTTGGTGGAATGACGCCCAATAAACCTTCGTAAGCATCACGCTCATGTAAACCTGCGCGTTTGTCACGAATGTTATGACGCAATTGCTGGAATACATCGCGCTGCATTTCAAAAATAGTTGCTTTGTCGATGTCACGCATACCTTGTAAAGCAAACCATGGCGAACCGGGATATGCACCTTGCCCATCCGTTTCACGCATTGCTTCAACCAGTTTTAAATACTGCTGTACGCCTTCTGGTGCCTGACGTTTGATTGAATCATCTAGTTTCACTAAACGATGAATACCATTTAAAAATTCGCCCGATTTTTGTGCAGGTGCTAAAGATAAGTCATATTTACCCGCACCGCCATGTGTATCGACATAGCGATAAGGTTTATCTTTGGCATTTAAACGTGTCAGAATTTGCAGCAATAAAACATGCTTCATGACATCGGCAAAGTTGCCCGCATGGAAATGGTGACGATAATTCATGTTTGGTTCATTCCTAAAATCAACCGACATTTTAGCATGAAAAAAAGTTTCATTCAGGAGCTTGTATTCCTCTAAAATAATCAGCTTGTCTTGCATTTTGTCTGAGTATCTATTTTATGGACGCCACACTGCTTCCAAAATCTTGGAATATTGATCAAATTCTTGAAGATTTAGATTTGCATGGTTTTGCTATGCTGGATGATGCCTATTCACCTGAATATCAACAACAGGTTCTAGCAGAGTGTAGTCAAAATTTAGATCAATTTCGTGAAGCAGCCATACAAAATGGTGTGATCAGCAAAATTCGCAGTGATCATATTTTATGGATTCACGAAAATTTAAGCATTGCACAACAACATACCCAAACCCTTTTGACTTTGGCCGAACAATTCAATCAGGCATTTTATTTAGGGATTCGTGAGGTCGAAGCGCATTTTGCCAGCTACCAAGCAGGTTCTTTTTATGCCTTGCACCGCGATAACCCACAACAAAAAAATGATCGGGTGATTTCTGCAGTCTATTATTTACATCCTGAGTGGCAGACAGATTGGGGAGGACAACTACGCTTACAAGACAAACATGGAGCATGGCAGATTATAGAACCACGCCCAAATCGGATTGCGATTTTCCAAAGTGATTTATTACATGAGGTTTTGCCTGCGACACAGCAACGTCTTTCCATTACCGCATGGCTACGCAGCGGCAATCAACTTTGGTAAAAACAGACCGCATTTTTCAGACTATTGGCTTTAAAACTGTAAATTTGCCCCGATGTAGAGCAAATATTGCTATCAGGAATTCACCCATGCGCAACTCGACTCAACAGCTTATTCAACGTATTGGGGAAACCGACCAACTTTTTTTACAAGGCAATACGCCTGAATTGGCATTAGAACGTGCCGATTTACGCTTACAATTGGTGAGTTTGAGCGAGTTACGCCAAGAACAGATTTACTTTTTGCAAGAAGCCATTGTGCTGTTAGAACAAGGTCGGGTTGAATTTGAAGAAATGCCAGTGACGTTATATATCAACTTGTCTTTGCATTTGGCCAAAGCCTATATGATGTATTTTGAACTGACCCGTGATGCGAAATACGCCTTAATTACCCAACAAATTTTAAAAGCCATGACTCATTATGCGCATGGGGATATTTTCTTTTTCTTAGCTTATGCGAGCGCCAGTAAAAATGAAAGCGCTCTGTGTCGTCACTGGTTAGGCAAATACAGTAAAACTGCCGAATTTGATTTGGAACTCTTACAAATTCACCCTGCATTTAATGCCTATCAAACTGAAGCCTGGTTTAAACAAATTCTTAAAAGCAGAATGCATTAAAAAAACGCCTCGTCTGATCTGAGGCGTTTTTTATACTGAACATATATTAAGTTAACGATTACTTAGACCTAAACAGCTTGTAAACGATAAGCATCTAAATGTAATTGTTGATTGAGTTCATCAATCCAAATAGCCCAATCATCATCTTGTACCAAATGACTGATTAAAAATTCACGTTGTGATTTATTCCAAAACGGCGCTTCATGTAAATTAATATGTGCAGGTAATTGATGCGTACGTACATACAATTCAATGGCTGCAGGGCTACTGGCTAAACCGAGTTGGCTGAATAACATGGCTAATGATGGAGTATTTTGCATGAGCACCTTGCCCCCTTTTATTAGTTTCGTTGTAATTCCTTATTCAACCAACTTATAACACTTTGTATAAAAAACCCAGTCTTCCGACTGGGTTTGTTGTATCTTTTTGTGAGCACGCAGTTTACTGGCGCTTTTTAGATGAAAAGTATTTGATTTAACTTAAAAACTTTTAACTTAAATACCGATTAAACACTCGGATGTTGATCACTATGTAATTGCTCATTTAAGGTTTCAATCACAATGGCCCAATCATCATCTTTTTTCCAATGGCTTTGCAAAAATTGGCGCTGCCCTTCCGTCCAAAACTCGGCACAGTGTAATTTGGTTTCTGCAGGTAATTGATGCTCACGAATAAATTGATCAATTGCTGCATCGTCAGCATCTAGACCCAATTGTTGAAATAACAGTTCTAAAGTCGGTTGTTGGTCAAACATGGCATCCTCCTTTGATTCGTCTTGTACTTTTAATGACCTTAACCTGCTTCGAGCCGCAATTCAGCAGCAGCCGAGTTGCAGCATGTTATTTTTTGTACGATGCGATATACCTAAAGCATCCCACTCAATATTCTTAACACGATGACAGGCAACAAAAAAGCCAGTCAATGTAAACCGACTGGCTTTCATCTACTTAAATTAAAAGTTAGCAACCTGTTAGTTTTTCAGGCTGTGGCTTTTCATTTGGAAAGAAGATTGGGCGCAATTTCACACCAATGGCATTCCCCATAAATGCAAATACTAGCCATAACCAACCATGCACACTGCCCGAAGCAATTCCGCTAAAGTATGCGCCAATGTTACAACCGTAGGCCAAACGTGCACCATAACCAAGTAATAAGCCACCTATAACAGCCGCAACCAGTGAACGGCGTGGAATATTAAAGTTCGGGGCAAATTTTCCAGCCAAACTTGCAGCAAGCAATGCACCCAACATAATGCCAAAATTCATCATAGAGGTGATGTCATGCCACAATGAATTTGCCAATGCTTTAGCATTGCCTGACTGCTGCCAATAATCCCAAGCGCTTACATCTACACCCGCAAAAACAGCAACTTTTGCAGCCCAAACTGCAAGCGCAGAAGTCACGCCCCACGGACGACCAGCCAATACCAAGGTAGCAAAATTCAGCAGCGTTAAAATAAGCCCACCCCAAATTAACGGCCAAGGACCTTTGAGGAAACGCTTCCAACCATGGTACTGACTTTGCGGCTCGACTTCTAAACTGCCATGACGTTTCTTTTCAAAAAACACGGTTGCGGCAGCAATCACAGCAAAAATAACAAAGCTTAGAATAAGTGCAGGAATCACCCCAAAACTTTCGACAATCGAGATTGGCGCCAAATGCGGCAGATTAAACCACCAATCTAAATGCGAAGTGGCAATCAGTGAACCTAAGCAGAAGAAAAATAGCGTAACCAACATACGCGCACTGCCACCGCCTACCGTGTATAGCGTACCCGATGCACAGCCACCCCCCAACTGCATGCCAATACCAAAAATAAAAGCACCAATCATGACCGACATCGACACAGGATTGACATTGCCCTTGACGGGATTGCCAAACAACTCACCTGCACCTAAAGCAGGAAAGAACAACAACACCGCCAAGCCCAGCATAATCATTTGAGCCCGCAAACCACGACCACGACGTTCTTTAATAAACACACGCCAGCTAGAAGTAAAACCAAAAGAGGCGTGATACAACGTCATCCCCAAAGCACCACCAATTAAAAATAACAGTGCTTGATTTAGACCCACGATTTGATAGGCGCCGATAGTACCGACAACAAGTAAGATAAAAGCCACCCAAACCGAAACATTCGATCTATGGGCACTTGCAACAATAACTGACATGACAGAGAGAAGATTTGAAAAAGGAAACCCGCGTATTCTAAGCAATTTCCCCTACCGTGCAGGTCAATCGACCTATTTTATAGTCGCTTATCCATTCTGATATTTGATAAGCAATATGAGCTTAGCTGATGATAGGCTTTTAATTGCAAAGATAAAATCAAGCGCAAAAAAAATGCCAGTCAACTTTTAGGTTGACTGGCATCACTCCCGAAGGAGTTTTAACTTAATCTAGCAGATTAAATTATTTAATCATGTCAGCAATTGCTGCGCGTTCTTCTTCAAGTTCGTTTAACGTGAAGTTGATACGCTCACGGCTGAACTCGTCGATTTCAAGACCTTGAACGATTTTGTATTCGCCATTTTCGCAAGTTACAGGGAAACCGAACATTACGCCTTCAGGAATACCGTAAGAACCGTCAGAAGGAATACCCATAGTTACCCATTCGCCGTTTGTGCCAAGCGCCCAATCACGCATGTGGTCAATTGCAGCGTTTGCAGCAGATGCAGCAGAAGATAAACCACGTGCTTCGATGATCGCAGCGCCACGCTTACCAACTGTAGGAAGGAATACGTCTTTGTTCCATTCAGCATCGTTGATTTTGTCTTTTAAGCTTTCTCCATTTGCAGTTGCAAAACGGTAGTCAGCATACATTGTTGGAGAGTGGTTACCCCAAACTGTCATTGTTTTGATGTCAGAAACAGCAACGCCAGCTTTTTGAGCAAGTTGAGTTAACGCGCGGTTGTGGTCAAGACGTAACATTGCTGTGAAGTTTTTCGCTGGAAGATCTGGAGCAGATTTCATTGCGATGTAAGCATTCGTGTTCGCTGGGTTACCAACAACTAGAACTTTAACATCACGGCTAGCAACTTCGTTAAGTGCTTGACCTTGACCAATAAAGATTTCACCGTTTACTTTAAGAAGGTCAGCACGCTCCATACCAGGACCACGTGGACGAGAACCAACCAATAACGCGTAGTCAGCATCTTTAAATGCCACTTTAGGATCATCAGTACCGATCATGCCAGCCAATAATGGGAAAGCACAGTCGTCAAGTTCCATCATTACGCCTTTAAGCGCAGCTTGAGCTTTCTCAAAAGGAACTTCTAATAATTGAAGGATAACTGGTTGGTCTTTACCCAACATTTCACCGCTAGCGATACGGAATAATAGGCTGTAACCAATTTGACCAGCAGCGCCAGTAACGGCAACGCGAACAGGTTGCTTCATGTAATTATCTCCAATTGAGAGGATAGTCAATGCGATTAAATAGCTGTTCTATCTAATCTTAATAATCATAAACGCGAAAGATTGTACTCCAATCATTCAGCGGATGCATGCAAAAGCGCATCAAATTCCACAAAAGTCTGATAGAAAATATAAATAAAATATTTCCAAAAGACTCAAAACCACAAATTTAATGCGCTCAAAAACCTAGTAAGAACCTTTAATCACAAACTGACTTGGGCAATTTGACCCAATGTTGGCAGCACATTGCTTATAGCGCCCTGCACTGTTATAGCAAATTTTGATTTCGGTTAAATAACTGCTGCCCTGATGATTCGAGCATTGAAAATGAATGCTTTTGGATGACATACCCGAGTTGGATTTTAAGAACAGACTACGCAACTGACCCAGTTGTACGGTTTGAGTGTCTTGGCTCGTCAATACCGCAGGCACATTAATCCGATCTGCATTGTTAATGATCATTCGGAAATACTGACTAGCATTCATAGGCACACACCCACCTATACCCTGCCAAAGCTGTACTCGCGCAGCATCATCGGGCATGACTCGCGCCACTACCTTCGCTTGTAGCGGCGGTAACTTTGCCGATGAATGGGTGCTACATTCACGCGTGGCTACTTCGGGATATAAACCCTCAATATTCAGTGAGTAACCTTCTAAACATTTACGCTTTTTGCTTTTGGTAGAATCAATCAAACATACGGCTGGAGTCATTTGAACCGACATCACATAGCCTTGCACAGGAGCTGAAAATGCGTTTTGTGTACACATGACCCAAGCTGCACCACCCAAACTGAGCAATGCAAAATGAATTGGCTGCAAAATGGTACCCATCCTCATTTTCAATGATTCTGCCCCCTTAACAGTGATTCGATGACAAATAGCATGCTTGAGTATTCCACGAGCTATGGTGTATTGCGTGATGGAATACTTTGCATACGACTACTCATAGATTGACCACCTTGACCTAACATCAATCCATAATGTGTAGCGTTGGTCATGACATGTTTCACATAGTCACGTGTTTCCAACAAAGGAATGCTTTCAGTATATTGGTCTGCCGCAATTTGCTGAAACTCGGGCTGCCAACGGCGTGCACGGTTCGGGCCTGCGTTATAACCCGCTGTAGCGAGTACTGGACTATTGCTTAATTGTCTGTGAATGGTCGACAAATAAAATGTGCCATAACGAATATTGGTATTCATATCACTTAACGCGGCAGGATTATAAGTTTCACCCATTTGTCGTGCAACCAGACGCGCTGTATCGGGCATGATTTGCATGAGCCCACCTGCGCCGACATGCGAACGCGCAGTGGTATTAAAACGGCTTTCCTGACGCATCAGTCCATAAGCCCAAGCAGGATCGATACCTGCATTTTGACTGTGGCTCACCACATAATTACGATGTGGCATAGCATAACGGTAACTATAGTTGTGCTTATTCACAGTACGATCTGCTGCATAAATGGCACGATCATACCAACCCATATCGGTCGCACGCTTAGCCGCTGCTAAAATCAAACCATCATCCTGTCTTAAATACGCCTGACGTACCGCCCAGTTCCATTCACGGTTGATATAATTGGCAGGTGCATTAATTTCACGCAAGGCAAAGGCACGGTTAAAGTGAATATCCTGATTTAAACGCTGTAAATCATTGGTTGTCGGCTGGCTATTTACTGGAATGGCATTGTAACGCTGCCCAAGACGATCTTTTGCTAATAAGTTGTGATAATCATCGCCCTGTGCCAACTGTTTATAAATATTTTGCGCGCTGCGTTTCGATGCTGCATCACCACGTTGTTCTGAGGCACGTGCCAACCAATATTGCCAACGATCTTCCTGTTTTTGAGTCACACTCATGCTGTCTACAGCACGAATCACACTTTCCCATGCGCCAAAACGAATCGCCTGACGGGCATAAATTTCTGCTTCTTCGGGACTAAAAGGTAAGCCATAACTGGCGTCTAAGGCACTTAACACTTCACGCTTAAAATTGTTTTTCATGACTGTAGTGCCGCCAATATATCCCACAGCACGATACAAGGCTTTTTGTACCGATTCTGGCGCACCTTCTGCACTGCGTTTTAGTGAAGAAAGTGCCGAGTCTAAATCGCTATCGGCTAAACGTCCGATCGCATAAATAAGATAGGCATGGTCTTCGTTGCTTGCTTTAGGCGCAGACCACAAATAATTCAGTGGATTGGCTTGAATGCTGTTCAATTGTGCCAAACTGATATTCATACCTAAACTTTGCGCAGTCGCTAAAGCGAGCCCTGACTGCCCTGCACGCAATTGTGCCCATAAGCGTTGCTGTTTATCTTGCTGAGTCATAATTGGACTAGAGAGCATCATTCGACCTAGACCTGTACAAGATTCAGGTTGTGAGTTCGTGGTCAACCAAACATCTTTAAATTCCGCGACCACCAAAGGATCACCCGAACGGGTACGAACTTGTGCCATGGCACAGCTTTCGGCCTGATCAGCATTACTCACATAGGCAAGCACAGGTTGTGCACTGCTAAAATCGGCCTGTTTCACTTTTTCTTCGATGTAATCGGCTGCGAGTTTTTCTGCCATCGCTGATTGTGGATGGCGCTGTGCAAACTGAACAATTGCACTGGCAGGTTGCATGCCCAAATTGGTGTTCAATGCCCAGTATTCAGGATAGTAGCCCAAAACATCATTTTGCATGGCATATTGATACTGCTGCAATAAATCGACATCACCTGAATTGGCTGCACGCAGTGCATCATTAAACTGTTCATTTGCGGCATGCGTACCCGTCATCACGGCAAGCGAAACCAGACTTAGCACAAGCTTTTTCGTTAATTTATTATTTTGTTTCATCATTTGCAGCATTCGCTTGCCTTCAGTCATTTACTTCTGCCTCGAGATCCGCATCCAATCATTCAGCTTAGTTTAATTAGTCTAGAACCCAAGTTGTGTTCTGTTATGTAACCTTATGATTAGACACTATTAATCTTGAAATCAATCTTCCAACAATTTTGCTTCACATTTCAAGTATGTGATGCACGGATTAAAGGCTGTCAGTTTATCTTGAATTCCTGCTAAAATACGCCCCTCTGTTTTATCTATTCCGTTTATTTTTATAAACGAACTCGTGAATTATCTCTTAGGAGCCTACATGACGGTTCAAACCTTCATCCCGAATGGTGCCCAAGCTGCCTCAGAAAACACTGTTACCCAGCCACAGCACACCCCAGCCGACGGTTCAGTTAAAAAACTGTATATCGAAACGCAAGGGTGTCAGATGAATGAGTATGACAGTCACCGTATGGCAGACCTTTTGGGCGACTCGCACGGCTATGTGCTGACCAGCAACCCTGCCGATGCCGATATTTTGCTCATGAACACCTGTTCAATTCGTGAAAAAGCCCAAGAAAAAGTATTTTCTGAATTAGGACGTTGGCGCAAGCTTAAAGAAAAAAATCCTGATTTGGTCATTGGTGTAGGCGGTTGCGTGGCTTCTCAAGAAGGCGACAACATTCAAAAACGCGCACCGTATGTGGATATGATTTTTGGCCCACAAACCTTGCACCGTTTGCCACAAATGCTTGATCAGCACCACGATCAAGTTGAAAAACCAAAGAAAGAAAAAATCAAACTGGTGGATATTTCTTTCCCAGACATCGAAAAATTCGACTTTTTACCTGAACCGCGTGTTGAAGGGTTTAAAGCTTTTGTGTCGATTATGGAAGGCTGTTCAAAATACTGTTCTTTCTGCGTAGTGCCTTACACGCGCGGTGAAGAAGTTTCACGTCCTTTAGATGATGTCTTAGCTGAAATTGCGACTTTGGCCGAAAAAGGCGTGCGTGAAATTAGCTTGCTCGGTCAAAACGTAAATGGCTATCGCGGTGAAACTTTTGACGGTAAAATTTGTACTTTTGCCGATTTACTGCGTTTGGTTGCCGAAGTACCTGGCATTGGACGAATTCGCTACACCACATCACACCCGCTTGAATTTAATGATGATTTGATTCAATGCTACCGTGATTTACCGCAAATGGTGTCGCATTTACACTTGCCTGTGCAAAGTGGTTCGAATGATGTGCTACAAGCCATGAAACGTAACCACACCATTGATGTGTATATCGACAAGATTGCCAAGTTACGTAAAGTACGCCCAGACATGCACTTATCTAGCGACTTTATTATTGGCTTCCCGGGTGAAACCGATCAAAACTTTGAAGAAACTTATCAGTTTATTCAAGATATGGATTTTGACCATTCTTATAGTTTCATCTACTCAAAACGTCCGGGAACACCTGCATCGGAACTCGAAGACACCACCCCTGAAGATGTTAAAAAAGAGCGTTTGGCCAAAGTTCAGCAATGGATCAAACAATCGAGTATTGATAAGACCGATGCCATGCTTGGGACGGTACAACGTGTCCTAATTGAAAATGTTTCCGACAAAGACCCGAACATTTTAGTGGGTACGGCCGACAATACACGTTTAGTAACATTTATTGGTGACCCTGCTTGGGTCGGACGCTTTGCGGAGATTGAGATTACCGAGATTAAAACTTTGAATTTAGTTTACGGTGAACTCTTGAATCTTGAGCCTGACGTGGCGTAATGTAGGAGCTAAAGTCCAATAACAGATTAAGGAATTCTCTTGACTGCAGCGATTCGACGTACAGTAACTTTTCCTGGCATTTCAATGGAACGTCTAAAAAGCATGCTCGGTGCTTATAACGGACATTTGAAACAAATCGAACAACGCCTAGACGTCCAAATTTCTCATCGTGGTGACGCCTTTTTTATAGATGGGGAAATTGATGCAGTTGAACGAGCCGAAACGCTCTTGCAACGCCTGCATGAAGAAGCGGAAAGCTCTGCACAAATTAGTGCAGACACGCTCCACATGATGATTCAGGGCAGTCAGACTGACCGTGAATTACAATCGGATGATGGGCAAGAGCATACTGGATTGGATGCTGTTTGGTTGCAAACCCGCAAAGGGCGCATTAATCCACGCGGTGCCAACCAAAAGCGTTATGTGCAACGTATTTTGCAAAGTGATATTTCATTTGGTATTGGCCCTGCAGGTACGGGTAAAACCTATTTGGCTGTTGCCGCTGCCGTAGATATGTTGGAACGCAATGAAATCCAGCGGATTCTATTGGTGCGCCCTGCGGTTGAAGCGGGTGAAAAACTGGGCTTCTTACCGGGTGATTTAACCCAGAAAATTGACCCGTATTTGCGTCCCCTTTATGATGCCCTGTATGAAATGCTCGGCTTTGAAAAAGTTGCTAAGCTGATTGAACGTCAAGTGATTGAAGTTGCACCACTGGCGTATATGCGTGGTCGTACCCTCAACCACTCTTTTGTGATTTTGGATGAAGCCCAGAACACCACGCCTGAACAGATGAAGATGTTCCTGACCCGTTTAGGGTTTGGTTCACGTGCAGTGATTACCGGTGATGTGACTCAGGTGGATTTACCACGTGGTCAGCAGTCTGGTCTGGCACATGCCTTACGTGTGATTGATAAAATCCCTGAAATTCATATTACTCGTTTCCATTCTCGTGATGTCGTGCGTCACCAGCTGGTTCAGAAAATTGTTGAAGCCTATGAAGGCTGGGACAGTGAGCAACAGCGTTTAAGTGCCGAAGCGCGTGCAGAACGTAAAGCGCGCCAGGAAGCATTAATTGCGGAAAATGATGCCGCAGCAGATGCACAGCACTAATCGCTGTGCGCTCTGCAACCTACTGAAGTATTAAGGATTCATTTTGAAATTAAGTCTCAGCCTGCAACAGGATATTCAAGCGCCTGAGCTGGTGTTAAAACGTGCCTATCTGAAAAAAGTAGTCGAAACCACTTTAAGACATATAGACACCCAAAGTGATTGTGAAATTGGAATTGCCTGTGTCGATCATGCCGAAAGTCACAAGCTCAATCTGGAATATCGCAAAAAAGACAAATCTACCAACGTCTTGTCTTTCCCAAGCGATTTACCCGATGAAATGGCACAAGTTTTGCCGAGCTTCCCTATTGGGGATTTGGTAATTTGTATTCCTGTGGTTTTACAGGAAGCTGCAGAACAAGCCAAAACACCATTAGCGCATTTCACTCACATGCTAGTACATGGCACGCTGCACCTTATGGGCTATGATCATGAAACCTCAGATGAGGATGCCGAAGAAATGGAAGCTTTAGAAGTTGAGATTCTTGCCAAGTTGGGTTTGGATAATCCATACATGGAAAGAGATTGAATTTTAAGTTTTAGAAAATCATAAAAATAGCGGGCTAAGGCTCGCTTTTTTGTTTAAAACTACTCCCTCCCAATGGGAGGGAGAACATTCATTAGAGTCCCATGATTGCTAAATACCAGAAGAACATTGCTGCGTAAAGCAGAGAGTAGATTCTTGTTACTTGTCCACAAAGTCCTCTCTCCCTTTGGGAGAGAGCCAGAGAGAGGGAAAAACTAGCGCACCTCAAACTCAGCTTCAGCAGGGTCAAAACGCCACGTCCGTACAATCCGCAATTCAGAAATATCTTTCATTTTGGCATCAAATGCACCAAAAGGTGCGGCTTTACGCACCGAAGCTTTGGCTGCTTCATCTAGCATGGCATGTCCTGAACTTTCAATTAAACGAATGGCACGAATCCCACCATTGTTGTTCAAAATCACCATTAAACGTACTTCGCCTGCCAAATTCTGTGCTTTGGCTTGTTCTGGATAATAACGGTTACCATAAAATTCGACTTTTTGACGGAATTTTTCCATATAACCAGCGGTGTTGTCTTGCTTGGCCTGAATCCCATCGATGGTTTTAATTTTTTGCTGACGGCTAAAATTTTGTTGGCGTTGTAAATATTGCGCTTCAATACTGGCGACCATGGCAGCCTTAGCTTGGAATTGGCTATTCAACTCCTGCATGGCTTTTTTGCGCTGATTTTCTGCAGCCTGTTTTTGCCAACTGAGCGTGGTCATCAATACTTTTTCTTCAAAGTTTAATTCACGCTGTTGCTGCATACGCTCTAAACTTTCCAATTGCTGCTCCCCTGCACTTTGTTCAGTCATGGGTGCAGGCATATCACTCGACATGCGATGTTCTTCACGAAACGTACCTGAACCTTGCTGATCGGCTTGGGCTAAGAAATCTGCATCTTCAACTTTTGCATCGCTCATGCGTACCGATACCGCAATCTCTTTGACCGCAGCATTTTGTTGCGGTGCAGCAAACTGCACGGCCAAAATTAATGCGTGCAATACAGCAGCCACCAGCAACGCTGCAGCAAAAATAGGATCTTTCCACCAATCTTGCGTAGAAGGCATCAATTGAATTTTTTTTAGCATCACATTAATCCGACAAAACGTCTGATTCCCCAAGCCGCCAAATGCGGTATAAACTAAAGAGCATATTACTTTGCTCAGTTTTTGCTTTTCTGCAAAACTGCGAAGTTCATCAAAAAGCTGACTACTGAGCCTTAAAATCTTAAAAATGGTGCAACTTATTTTGCTAAACTGCAAGCTTCTATGCCTGTATTTTTAATACAATTCGACAAAATATTTGTATCTGTAAAGAATGAATGAACGACTTGGACGGCCGTATGCAAACCCTGATCACCAATATCTCTCAACGTATCCGTCAAGTGTACCAAAAAGCGGAAGGATTTATTGAGGATGAACGTGAATTTCCATTATCTCAGGTCTTCTTAAATGCGACTTTTCAGCGCTTTGTGACCGATAATGTGAAAATGTTGCAAGATCTGCACGCAGACTTACACGACGACTGGTTACGTCTTTATGCAACCCTAGATTACAACGGCTTGAACATCACTCTGTCTGTCGATTTAAAATTAGTACAGATGGAATTGAATAAAGATACTCAGCTGATTGTGTTTGAACAAATTAGTGACACGCAGGTGATTGAAGCAAGTTATCCAAGTTTTTTGCATAAAATCGCTGTGAAGTGCGCTTTATTTTACTATCAAAAAATACGCAATGATGACCCTTTAGGCATGATTTTAGAAAAACTCAAAGTCATTAAAGTCAAAGATGATTTGCTGCATTTAGATTTAAATCGCTGGTTGGGCAAAAGCCGCTCTATCATTGACACACTCAGCAAAGTTCATGTGAATCATGCGGTATTACGTGAAGCGGAATTGGTGCTCACTGGCAACGTCAATTTAACGGCGTTGTTCCGCAAAATGTCTGAAGAAAGACTAGAAGATGTGGAAGAATCTCTTGCAGATACGCAAGTCACACCGCTGAAACAAAAATAAAGCTAAGCTGAAACTTTAGAAGAGAATACATACAGGAAAACTACACAAGCCGCATAATTCCTAATTTTCTCTTCATATTCAACGCGTATAATGGCAACAAGCAAGTAAATTGCATCTCCCTACATACAGAGGAAATATCTCAGCAATGGCAAATCATGTATTGAAAAAAATGGGTATGGCAGCCGGTGTGTCTACAGCACTGTTTTTGGCTGGTTTCTCTAGCCAAACATTTGCCATGAGTCCTTTCCAAGCCAGTTATCAATTTAACTACAATGGTAAAAACTTAGGTTCTGCAACACGTACTTTAAGCCAAACAGGTAACCAATGGAGTTATGTGTTTGCTGCCAAAGCAGGCGTGATTGCCTCTGCTACAGAAACTAGCCGTTTTAGTTTTAATAATGGCAAAATTGGCTCATCTAGCTTTAGCCGCAGCAGTAAGATTTTGGTGCATAACAACACCATGAGTATTAACTTCAATCCTTCGGCGAAAACCATTAACACCAAAAAGGACAGCGACACCCGTTCTTTTGCGTGGAAAGCGGGCGTGTTGGATGAGTTGAATGCGGAACTGCAAATCCGTGAAGACTTAAAAAGTGGCGGTTTAAAATCGAGCTACTATATTGCCGATAATAAAGAGGTGGAATCACGTCGCTTTATTAAGCAAGGTTCAGAAAAAATCAAAACCAGTTATGGTACTTTTGATACCATTAAAGTGGTGCTGAAACACAACAAACCAAACCGTGATACGATTTTCTGGTTGGCACCAAAACTTGACTACTTGCCTGTCAAAGTTACCCACCAAGACAAAGACAAGTCTTATGGATTATTACTCACAGGCTATAAAGGCCCGACCAACTAATTTAGAATATAACTACTGAGCAAAGCTTGGCAGTTATTCACCATTTGGTAAATTGTTCTTGCATTTTTTCAGGTGCTTTTTAAAATACGCTTTTGCTTTGAAAAGCACCTGCTCTTGAGGATTCTCCCGTGCATGCACTAGAACAGAAAATTTTAGCCGAAGGTATCGTTCTATCTGAAGCGGTTCTAAAAGTCGACTCTTTCTTAAACCATCAAATTGACCCTGTGATGATGCAGCAAATTGGTCAAGAATTTGCGCGTTTGTTTAAAGATGCAGGCATCACCAAAATTATTACCATCGAAGCTTCTGGCATTGCACCAGCTGTGATGGCAGGTTTAGAGCTTGGTGTACCTGTAATTTTTGCACGTAAATATCAATCTTTAACCTTAAAAGATGATTTATACCGCTCTAAAGTATTTTCATTTACCAAGCAAACTGAAAGCACGATTGCCATTTCAAACAAACATATTAGCGCTAGCGACAAAGTCTTGGTGATTGATGACTTTTTGGCAAATGGTCAAGCTGCACTCGGTTTAGCAGATTTAATCCATCAAGCCAATGCAGAAGTCGTGGGTATTGGGATTGTGATTGAAAAGTCATTCCAGCCGGGTCGTGAATTATTGCTTGAAAAAGGCTATCGCGTTGAATCATTGGCACGAGTAAAGTCTTTGGCAAACGGTACAGTTGAATTTGTACGCGATTAAGGTCGATTAAAACTGATGTTGGTTCATCATTTAAACCCGATGATCAAAGAGTGCTTAGGCGCTCTTTTTTTTTATGCTTTTTTTAAACTTAAACAACTCATTTACATATATTGAATTTACAAAATAGCCGCGCTACGCCATTCTGCACTTGAAATAACAGTGATTCAGCAGTCTAGTTTTTCTGATTGCAGCTCTAGACAGCACTTTTTAGATCGTCTGCGTGCATTGATGCATGCGGCATGAGCATAAGGCAATTTACAGTCATGACACAAGACAATCCGTTGATGGAACACAGTATCGTCTGTCCGAAATGTGGTTCAACTCAAGTTGAAAAACGCAACCATCAACAAAACTTACAAAAAATTGGTGGCGTGTTATTAGGCTCTGCAGGTACGGCAGCAGGTACAGTAGGCGGCGCAGCTTCAGGAGCTTCTATTGGTGCGGCAATGGGTACTGCCGCAGGACCTTTGGGCGTAATTATGGGCGGCACGATTGGCACGTTTGTCGGGGCAATTAGTGTGGGAATCACAGGCGGTTTTCTTGGGCATCGCTTTGGTAAAAAAGCAGGTGTAATTGTCGATCAGAATATTTTTCTGGATTTTCAATGCCTCAAGTGCAAACACCGCTTTAAAGAAAAAATTCAAACAGCCAAGCAACTCTAAATAGCCCTAAATCAATTTCAAAAAAATGCTGCACATGGCAACACTTTTTGATTGTATCTTTTTATTTTGCAGTGCTGCTTGCAGAAGTCATCACAGTTTTTTGTGCCGCTAAATACTGTGCTTCCGCAGGTTGTTTTTCAATACGTTGTTCTTCTGGAAAACTCAGACTATGTACAATTTCAGTCGCTGCAACACTCGACCATGAACACCCTAAACTCATTAGACCTAACCCAATCAGCATCCACTTATTCATTTTCACTTTCCTCAATCTCTCATTTTTACAGCAGTCCGTTGTGCTCAATACATTAGGGTCTGTTGACAATTCGTCTATGTTTGCGGCATGAGAGATATATCTCGCAAGGTTTTTTAGCTGATATAAGGCATGGGACAGGAAATTTAGTCATTCTAAATGACTGGCACATAACGCAATAGCAGCAAAAAATATGCTCGCCCCGAAAGGCTGTGGCTAAAACTTTCTCAGATTGCGTTATGAAACTTAGCAATAATCTCGCTATTCCTTGCGTTTCATGCCTGATCTGCTCAGTTTTAGCCTACAGCGCAAGCCATTTATGAAATGTCAACAGACCCTAGCCTGCAAAAAAATGCTGCGTGAACCGTGACAGAAAACTCTGCTTTTAAAGCGGTTATTAGACGTGAAAAGAGAAAAACTGAATATCACTGCAAATGGTGATTTTAGGTGAAAAGTGAACTTATTTTTTAGCACGCTCAATGCTACATAAGCCATCGAATTCAAGTACAAAAGATAAAAGCGTAAAACGATATCCACATTTTACGCTTCATCTTAATTAAAGAAAGAATCTCACATGCCCTGTAATTTTTTTACCATTTCACCTAGGCGTTGTCCTTGCGCTTCACAAAGGATTTTTTCATCCTGACTCAAAGCCTGATCGTGGCGCGGGCCGCTCACATGCGTTGCACCATACGGCGTACCGCCCGTTTTGGTATTTGATAAAGCAGGATGCGCATTATGCAATCCCATAATCATCATTCCGTGGTGAAACAATGGCGGCAACATGGTCAATAAGGTACTTTCCTGTCCACCATGCATCGAACCCGATGAGGTAAAAACGCAGGCAGGTTTATTGTGCAATGCGCCATTCAGCCACAGACTAGTGGTTTGATCCCAGAAATATTTCATTTCAGATGCCATATTGCCAAAACGTGTAGGTGAACCTAAAGCCAAACCTGCACAATTGGCCAAGTCATCCAAAGTACAATAAATATCACCTTCGGCAGGAATACTTGGCTCTGCTTGTTGCACCACGGTCGAGATATTTGGCACAGTTCTAATTTTAACGGGCATGCCATTAGCCTCTACCCCGTTGGCAATTAAATGTGCCATTTCTTTGGTAGAACCATATTTACTAAAGTACAAAACCAGAATATATGCTTGCATCATGCTAAGAAATCAGACTAAAAATGAAAACTATACGGTATTTTGCTGCTTTTTTGGTTAAGCTTAACCATGAAAACAGATAAAGATGATTAAAAAAGTTGAGACAGCCACTGTATGATCGTTGAGTATTTAAAGAAACTGCCTTTTTATGACAAACAATGGTTTCAATTTGTCTTATTTGTGCTGCGTCGCTTTGAAGCAGATCGCTGCCGTGAACAAGCAGGCTCTTTAACCTACACTACCCTGTTTGCCGTTGTACCTATGCTCACCGTATTTTTGGTGATCATCTCATCCATTAAGGCACTCGAACCTGCACGGCAACAATTACAACAACTGATTTACAGCAACTTTTTACCTAAAACCACCATCGCCTTTGATAAAGCCTTAAATGCCTTTACCGACAAATCTAGCAACTTAACCGTCATCGGGATTTTGTTTTTATTCGTGACCACGGTGATGATGCTGACCAGTATTGAAACTGTGTTTAATCGAATTTGGCGGGTTAAGGAAACCCGTGGCGGTATTATGGGTTTTATGCGTTACTGGACCATTATCTCATTAGGCCCTATTTTACTGGGCAGTGCTTTTGTCATTTCCTCAACTTTGGCTTCTATGAATGTGCTGAGTAATAACTTTGCAGGTTATGAGCTCAATGGAGCATTTATTTTATGGCTGATTTCATTTGCCCTAACCATTTTAGGTTTTTTTATTCTGAATTGGACCATTCCCAACCGCAGTGTACCTATTAAAGCCGCATTAATTGCGGGGGGGTTCAGTGCTGTTGTATTTGAATTTTTGAAAAACCTGTTTGGTTTTATTATGTCCAACTTCACCAGTTATGAAATTATTTATGGTGCTTTTGCTGCCGTACCTATTTTCTTACTGTGGATTTTCCTGTCTTGGAATATTGTGCTGTTAGGTGTTGAAATTAGTTATGCCTTGACCGCTTTTGAAGCCAGTCGCGAAAAAAAATGCCATCCGCTGCTCATGCTATTGGACTTACTGGAATTGTTTTACAAAAAACAAATGCGCGGAGAAAGTGTCACTGAAGCTGAAGCCTTAGATGTATTGGGACGTAATGAAATTGGGCGCTGGCCGTCTTATGTGCTGATGCTAGAACAACAAAATTTAATTAAACGTACTGAAAATGATGAATTTGTTTTGGTGCGCAATTTATCTCAGGTAGATTTTTGGAGTTTTTATTCACAGCTACCGTATTCATTGCCACGTCGTCAGGACTTGGCCAATGTCTATCCTGATGATGAATGGATGCAAAAACTTGGCCCCGTACTCAGTGAAACCGATGACTATTTGGCTGCCAAATTGTCGATTCCGCTCTCTAAGATTTTTGAAGAAAAATAATCTTGTACGCGCTCGCTAGATTTTAAATATCACCCATCTTCAAATTTAAACCCGTATTGAGCTACTAGGTTATTTGAAGATGATTTTTACAAGACAACATTGCTGATGTTGAGTCTTGCTCAAGTTCATGGAAAAGCTGCAAATACTTATTTTCTTTTTAGTACTTGGGTTTTATGTTTAAACCAACATTGAGCATTCACCATCAACACCCCCAGCATGACCAAAACAGCCCCAATCATAAAACTTTGGCTCAAGCTTTCATTCAACAACCATACACCAAACAATACGCCAAATAATGGCGTTAAAAATGAAAACACGCCTAAACTGGATGCTAAATATTGTTTCAGCAACCAAAACCAAGCGAGATAGCTAATAAACGAAATCAATACCGCATGAAAAATCAAACTGCCTATGGCTAAGGCTGTCCAATAAATTTCAGCCTGTCCCATCCACCATGCCATCGGCAGTAAAATCAAAAAACCACCCATCAATTGGTAAAACAAAGTTTGTGTTGCAGGGGCTTCCGATAAACGACTTAGACGTACCGCAACAGTTGTGGCTGCCCAAAGTATGCCTGCACTCAGCGCAAGTAAATCGCCAAAAAGCATCTGGCTGAAGTTTTGGTGGCTCTCTTGTTGCACAGTATCACGCCATAAAAAAGTCACCGCTATGCCAGCAAAAGACAACAGAATCCCGCCCCATTGCAAGCGAGATAAACGCTCTGCAGGTAGTTTCCAATGCAACGCTAAAGCCACAAAAATAGGCGCGGTATATAGTAAAACCACCACATGCGACGCAGAAGTATATTGAATCGCCTGCCCTAACATAAAAAATTTTGCGGCAAATAAAATACCCACCAATATGCCTGCAGGCAGATATTCAGTCGAAGCCCATTGTGTATTTCTTGCAAGCAATAACAAAGGCAACACCATCACAGCAGACAAGCCTGAACGCAGTGCCAATTGCATCAAGGGTGAAATATCTGCCGCAGCAACTTTTAGCACCACTTGTTGCAGACCCCAAAAAACACACAAAATTAGCATCATACTGCTGGCTTTTGCATCAAGTGCTTGGCGTGAACTCATGGCTGAACCTGATCTGAGATAAAAAATAGACTTTAAAGTAAGCAGCGGACTCAACCTAAATCTTTTGGATATTCAACATCATTGAGTACTTGAGGAGTTTTGGCATTATGCGCGACTTTGCATAAAAAAAGCGACCTAAATAGATCGCTAATTTTTAAGGATTAACTTAATCATCTGTTGCGAAAGCAATATCACTGAGTCCGGCTTCACTCGCACGTGACATCACTTGCGCCACAGTATCATAACGCGCATCTTTATCTGCTCTTAACACCACGGTTGGCTGTTGAGCTTGCTGACTAGCATCATTAAAGCGGGTTTGCAACTCATCTAAACTAATGATTTGATCATCCCACGCCACTTCACCATTGGCATTGATACTGACCTGAATTTGCTCAGGCGGTAAATCAACAATTTCTGCGCTGGTTTGTGGTAAGGTTAATGGTATAGATGGGTTGGCAACGGTCGCTGTCACCAAAAAGATGATCATCAATACCAACATAATGTCGATCAGGGGAATAAGGTTCATCTCATTCATGCCTGAATCGTTGTCTTCACCCAATTGAAAAGCCATTAAACCTGACCTCCCACTAAACTTTGTTGTGTTGCATTCACTTCAGTTCTTTGAATAGAAGAATCTTGTTGCAACATGGTGTCAATCAACAAACTATGTGCATGATCTTGCAAATTTGTAGATAAGGTACGGTTCACACGCGAACAAATGTTGTAAGCAATCACGGCAGGAATCGCCACCGCCAAACCGAAGCCCGTCATAATCAACGCTTCACCAACAGGCGTTGCCACTTGAGCCAATCCCGCCTGACCGCTTTTTCCAACCGCAACGAGTGCATGGAAAATACCCCAAACTGTACCAAACAAACCCACAAACGGTGCTAATGACGCAATTGTACCCAGTACCGATACGCCTTTTTCTGCCGATGCTTTTTCTACCGAAATTTGACGCAATAAGGCTTGCTCAGCAACCGCTTTACGCTGCTCAAAATTTAAGGGCACCAGTTTTGCTTTAAGCTGATTTAAAGCCTGTGACAGTTGAGCATAAGCTTGTTGCTTCAATTGGCGCGTGCCTATCAAACGTAATGCGAAGATGGTCCATGTCGCAATCGACATCGCCAATAACACGAAATACAGCGTTTTGCTGACTGCATCTGCGTGTTGCCAATAGACGGAAAAGTTCATACTCGAACTCCTGTTGAAGGTTAGCCGTTAGGGTTCAATGTCAATTCAAAAGGCTGCTCAGCACGAATTGGATAAGCCACGCCATTTTCTTTGTACGGTTTGAATTTTGCACTACGCACTGCGCGTAAAATCTTTTGATCTAAAGCAGGTACACCACTAGAACGCGTAATTTGAGCATCGGTGATCACGCCTTTTTCATTGGCTTCAATCCGAACCACCACGTTACGGGTTTCTCCCTGTAAATCACGATTGGTATAAGAAGGTTTTGGAGAACGACTCCATTGCACGCCTGAGCCGCCAATCGACACTGTTTTTGGAGCAGAAGGTGCGACAGGAGCAGGTGCTGGCGCAACAGGTGCAACTGTCGGTTTCGGTGCAGGCTGTACCACTTTAGTTTCAGTCACCGTTGCTACAGGTGCAGGTTGCACCACACGTTCGACTGGTTTTTCTACGGGCTTCGCCACGGGTTTAGGGGCTTCTGCTTTTTTAACTTGCTGTACTTTTTCTACTTTTTTCGGTGGCGGTGGCAACGGTTTTTCTACCACAGGCACTTCTTTTACAGGCTGAGGCTTGGGTTTTTCAGGCTGTGGTTCAGCCTTAGGTTGCGGTGGCAACGGTTTAGGCTGTTCTTGAATTTTTACAAAGCGTACTTTTAAAGGTTCTTTTTCTATGGGCTTTAAGGTCGGAGTTTGCATTTGCCCCAATGCCCACAACACACCGACATGACCTAATGCAACAACAGCTAAAGCCGTCACAACTTTCTTTTTCATGGCATTGGGCATTTGTAGCATAGCGTTGGGAGATTGGTTCATTAAAGTCAGCGACCTTCAAAAGCAATTGCCAAACCATCACAATTCCGAACGATCAAACTGATCGGTTAGCACAATTAAAGTAACGCAATAATAAATGAGAAGTGTTTTCATTTGCAACTATTTTTTAATAACAAACGTGAATCATCCAATAAATTTGCTATTTTAAAAACAGTTTAAATAAATGTTATAACATTACAATTTTAGCATAAAAAAACATGCCATGTCGGCATGTTTTAATTCGATTTTTAGATAGCTTTTACCCTATTGAAATACAACAGTTTTGTTGCCATCTACAATAATACGGTCTTCCAAATGCCATTTAACTGCACGTGCCAGTACATTACGTTCCACATCCTGACCCAATTCACGCAGTTGATCTACCGTAAAGTCGTGGTTTACACGCTCTACATCTTGCTCAATGATCGGACCTTGATCTAGGTCTGCTGTTACATAGTGTGCAGTTGCACCAATCAGTTTTACGCCTTTTTCATAAGCTTGTTTATATGGATTTGCGCCCACGAAAGCAGGCAGGAATGAATGGTGAATATTGATCACTTTCATTTCCCACTTAGAGACAAACTCTTCATCCAAAATTTGCATATAACGCGCCAATACCAACAAATCATTGCCTTGCATCAATTCATCAATTTTAGCGTAAGCTTCACGTTTATTTTCTTTATTAACAGGCACTACTTCAAACGGAATACCAAAGTTTTCTACCGCTTCACGCAAGGTGTCATGGTTCGACACCACTTTGGTAATTTCACATGGTAAACCACCACGTGAATGACGCCATAATAGTTCGAGCAAAGCATGATCAACTTTAGACACCAAAATGCCGACTTTTTTCACATCGCTGACCAAAGCCAAACGCCATTGCATTTCATAACGCTCTGCCACGTTAGAAGCAAAGGTTTGCAATAAGCTTTCTTTACGGCTTTGCAAGTGATCCAGTTCAAACTCAACCCGCATGAAATAACGCCCGCCCTGAGCTTCTGTTGCGTATTGATCAAGCGCGGTAATGTTGGCTCCTTGATGATACAAAAAGCTCGATACAGCCTGCACAATACCTGGCTTATCTTCACAGGTAATCAGTAAACGTGCAGTATTCGCAGTCGTCATATTCATGTTGTTTTTAGTCACTACTTGGTTAAATTGAAAAACAAGCCGAGTATTCTAGCGCGTTTCTCAGACATTCTAAATAGCCATTCTCAGTCTCTTAGTCGGCTTGAGTATTTTTACTGGATGATAAACTCTCAAACAGTTCAGATGTGCCTAGTGTTTCTAGTAAACGCTCATAGGTTGCACGACTTTCACCCCGTAAATATGCCCCTTCAAGGAACAGCATTTGACGTAAAGCCTGCCAAATCCATTTTTCTTCCAAATGGTTTGAATCGGTAATGTGACCCGACATATATAAGAAGTTCGTCCAGTTGGTCAGCACAATCCAAATATTGATAATCAAGGCTTCAATTTCTGACTCAGTCATTTGCATCAGACCCGCATCCACAAAGGCCTGATAAATTTTTTGTCCCTGCTGCATGACCTGTCCTGCAAAACGTGGATACATTTTGCGGAAATCTTCATTGGTTTCGACCAAATGATAGACATCACGATGCAAAAAACGATAAGCCCACAGCTGACTACTGAGAACCTGAAAATAACGAATTTTGTCATTGGCATCTAAGCCACGATTTTCAGGCAAAGCCAGCATTTCTAAAGTTTCTTGCTGATATTGTTCCATCAGCTCTTTAATAATTTCGTTCTTATTGCGGAAGTGGTAATACAAGTTTCCTGGACTCATGCCCAGTTCTGCCGCAATATGATTGGTTGTTACCGAACGCTCACCACGCTCGTTAAACAATTGCAAACTCAATTGCAAAATACGTTCTTTGGTTTTCAACGTTTTGGTTTGAGACATCCTAAAAACAACCATTCTTTAAAATTTGAGGGGCATGAAAACATAAAGTCACTTGACTGATTAGAGTAAATACTCTAAAAATTAACTTATATTGCTTTTATTGAATGGTAACATGCCATGAACAGTCAAACAAAAACAACTTCAATGACCCCACATTCACCCGATTTACAACGTCTGGATGATATTTTGGCATTGCAGAAATATGCCTATCAGCGTCATCCTGTCCCAAGTGCCAAAGAACGCATTGAACGCTTAGCCCGCTTAAAACGTGTGATTGTGAAATATCAGGATCAATTTGCCGAAGCCATTAACCGTGACTATGGCAACCGCGCCATTGCAGAAACCAAAATTGGTGAATTACTTACCTGCTTGGAACATATCAAATATTACAGCAAAAACCTGACCGACTGGATGAAGCCATCTAAACGTCAGGTTGGTATTATCCACCAACCTGCAAAAGCATGGGTACAGTATCAACCTTTAGGGGTAATTGGCATTATTGCACCTTGGAACTATCCGCTGCTGTTGTCTTTAGGCCCACTGATCTGTGCTTTGGCTGCAGGCAACCATGCCATGATCAAAATTTCCAGTGCTTCTGCGCATTTTGGTAAAGTACTGGAAAACGCCATGAGCGAAGCATTTCCACAGGAATTGGTGGCAGTAATTAATGGCGGCGGTATTATTTCCGATGCGTTCTGTCATTTGCCTTTTGACAAAATTATTTTCACAGGCTCTACCGAAGTCGGCAAAACTGTAATGGCTGCCGCGTCACAAAACATTGTGCCTGTCATTTTAGAACTAGGTGGAAAATCCCCTGTTTTGGTGCATCCATCTAGCGATATGGTCGATGTAGCGCAGCGTATTGCGGTAGGTAAACTCTGGAATGCTGGACAAACCTGTGTTGCACCCGACTATATGTTCTTGCCTAAAGGCAAAACTGCCGAATTTATGGAGCATTTCGAGCAATTTGTGACCGAAATGTATCCGCATATTCGTGATAACCAAGACTACACTTCTATTATTAATGACAAACAATATCGTCGCTTACAGGGCTATTTAGAAGATGCACGTGAGCGAGGTGCAAATATTATTGAAATTAATCCGCAAAGTGAAAATGTGGCTGCAACCCGTAAAATGGCACCAACGGTACTGACCAATGTCAGTCCAGACATGCAAATTATGCAAAATGAGATCTTTGGTCCAGTCCTGCCAATCTTAGAATATGAACAAATTGATGATGTAATCGAGTTTATTAATAGCCGACCGCGTCCTCTTGCTTTATACTATTTCGACTTTGATCAGGCGCGTGCCGACTATGTCGCACAGCGAACCCATTCAGGGCATTTCGGACTCAATACTGTATTGACCCACGTTGCACAAGATGACTTACCATTTGGTGGTGTTGGTGCATCGGGCATGGGGAAATATCACGGTCCAGAAGGTTTTTTCAGCTTGTCACATGAACGGTCGGTAATGTCTAATCCGAAGCTTTACAGCTTGAAGTTCATTCTCCCCCCATTTGATAAGCCGATTCATCGATTGATTTCGAAGACGCTTCTTCGTTAACTGATCAAGGCATGAGCTATCAAACACGCTCATGCTGTTTTTGAAGAAAATCGCTTGTCTTTTAAGCGTATTTTTGATATAAAACGCCCCTTGAATGAATTCATCCGTTTATTTTTGACTGGCCATACAGATTTGCTGTTGGCTAAATCAATGGAGTTACACCATGTCTAAGGTTTGCCAAGTTACCGGCAAGCGTCCAGTCGTTGGTAACAACGTCTCACACGCCAACAACAAAACTAAGCGCCGGTTCGAGCCGAACCTGCACAACCACCGTTTCTGGTTAGAAAGCGAAAAACGTTTCGTACGTCTTCGTTTAACCACTAAAGGTATGCGTATTATCGACAAATTGGGCATTGAAAAGGTTGTTGCTGACCTTCGTGCTCAAGGTCAAAAGATCTAAGTAAGGAGTCAGGACAATGCGTGATAAGATTCGCTTAGTTTCTACAGCTGGTACAGGTTATTTCTATACCACTACTAAAAACAAACGTACTATGCCGGAAAAAATGGAAATCAAAAAATTTGATCCAAAAATCCGTCAACACGTAGTTTTCAAAGAAGCTAAAATCAAATAATTTTAGCTTTTTTAAAAAACGACCTTATTCAGGTCGTTTTTTTTTGCACTTTTTTTGCCTAACTTGTTAAAATTTCCTCGTTTTCTTTTTTGGCACTATTTGTGCTTGTCTTATTTCAGTCTTTTGACCGCACCTTCACCATGGCTTAGGAGTTTCTCGTGCCTCATGATGTAGAACTCATCATCTTACTTGCCGTTGGTTTTAGCTTGGCACTGGTATTTGGCTATATCGCTGCGCGCTTACGCCTTCCACCACTTATGGGCTATCTGATTGCAGGTGTCATCATTAGTCCCAACACACCGGGCATTGTGGCAGATATTCATCTTGCCAACCAATTGGCAGAACTTGGGGTCATGTTCCTCATGTTCGGTGTTGGCATGCATTTCTCGCTAAATGATTTAATGCAGGTACGACGCATTGCTTTGCCTGGTGCAGTATTGCAGATCGCCGTGGCGACCCTGCTCGGTGTAGGCGTGTCGATGATGTGGGGTTGGAGTTTTGGTTCTGCCTTAATTTTTGGCTTAAGTCTGTCTTGTGCCAGTACCGTTGTGCTCTTAAAAGCATTGGGTGATCGTGGCCTGCTCGACTCCGTGAACGGTAAAATTGCCGTAGGCTGGTTGTTAGTTGAAGACTTAGTGATGGTCTTAGCATTGGTGCTTTTGCCTGCCACAGCTGTATTACTGGGTGGACAAGCTATCGACAATGCCAGTGATGAAAATATTTGGCTAACACTCGGACTGACTTTATTAAAAGTTTCAGGCTTTATTGCCTTTATGCTGATTGTTGGCAAACGCCTTGTGCCCTTCATTATGCAAATTGTGGCTCGCTTAGGCTCGCGGGAACTGTTTACCCTGACTGTGGTCGCTGCTGCGGTATCAATTGCCTTTGGTGCTTATAAAATCTTTGGCGTGTCGATGGCACTTGGGGCGTTCTTTGCGGGGATGGTGGTCAAAGAATCTGATTTCAGTCATCGCGCCGAAGAAGAAACTTTACCCTTACGTGAAATTTTCTCCATTCTATTTTTCGTTGCTGTGGGCATGCTGTTTGACCCGCGTATTCTGATAGAAGAACCACTGCACGTTTTAGCGGTCGTCGGCATTATCATGGTGGGTAAAACCATTGCAGCCATGGCATTGGTCTTGTTCTTCCGCTATCCACTCAATACAGCCTTGACCGTAGGCGCGAGCTTGGCACAAATTGGTGAGTTTTCCTTTATTTTGGCAACGCTAGGTGTATCTTTACAACTGCTGTCACTAGAAGGACAAAACCTGATTTTAGCAGGCGCACTCATTTCAATTACCCTCAATTCCTTTGTTTTTTCTGCGATTGAGCCTGTGCAAAACTGGATTCGGGAACGCTCTTATTTGGCGCGTTTGCTTGAACGCAGCAATGACCCTTTAGCCATGCTGCCCGATGAAGTTTCTCAAGATTATTTACGTGATCAGGTGGTGATTGTTGGACATGGTGAAGTCGGACGCCGCATTACTCAAAATTTAATGGCTGAAAATATTAAGGTCGTGATTGCGGAAGAAAACCGTGAAATTGTCGAAGACTTACGCGAAAAAGGCATTGCTGCAGTCAGCGGCATTGCCACAGAAACGGGTGTACTGATTCAGGCACATATTCAACATGCACGACTACTCGTTCTCTCGCCTATGGACATTTTGGATATTCATAAAATTGTGGATATTGCCAAAACCCTAAACCCTGAAATTCAGGTTTTGGTGTGTGCAGAAAGCAAAGCCGAAGCGGAAGTAATTCGTAAAGACAACATTGGTGAAGTGTATTTTGCCAAAGAAGAAATGGCGAAAAATATGAGCAATTATATTTTAAATCAAATTGAAATTGCCCATCATCAGCCACCAACGCATTGAGCATCATTCATCTAAAACCCATAGCCAAAATCACAAAAAGCGCACCGTTTAAGCTGCGCTTTTTTTGTTGACGTATAGATTGGCTTTCATTGTGTTGATGAAAAACTATCTAATAATGTCCATGATTTTAACCAAAGCAGATAGACAATCTATTCATTAAAGATAGCTCATCACCGAAAGACCTTTTGGGATTAACTCATAAATTGCGGCTGTTCATCCACAATTTCGGCATGCCATTCATTGACCTGCTTTTCCAACAAGCCAAATAATGCCGCCTGAATCATGTGCTGTGCCACAACAGCCGTCTGATCGCCCAATATGGCTTTGACTTCGTCATTGAACTGGATTTTGACCAATGGCTCTTTCTCTGAGCCTGCATTACGCAATGCCAACTCGCCACCTTCAAGCTGAACCAGCTCTAAAATTGCTTCCTGATTACCAAATAATTCTTTCAATTGCTCTATAGACATATATCCTCCATGCTCGACATGGCGGCAAAGGCGCTTGCACTTTGCATCGTTCAGAATATTTATATCGGGCTGATCAGATTTTTTTCAAGGGCGTTTGGTCGGCTTAAAATTCCACCATTTCATTACGAAAACCATCAATCAACTGGGTTAAGTCACGATGCCATTCGCGCAAAATTTTCGTATCTGGTAGCCATGCTTGCGGAGATTGCGTGACTTTAATAATCAAATTGGATGACGTTTCCTGTTCAGGTTCTGGTGCACTTGGCTCGGGCGTGTACTGACATAAACGATAAGCGCGCTTTAACTCTGCAATAAAACCCGATTTGCTCAGTTGCTCCAAAATTGCCACTTCAGGGGAAATCTGCCCTTTGGCTGCCATCAATTCTTCAATTGATTTAAGGGTTGGATTACTGTCATTTAAACGATAATACCGCACCAATTCCTGCAAAAAAGCCAGCACCGCGCCATTTAAATGAAACACCGCAGCTTCACGATGTGCCTGCGCTTGCTGAACATGCTCGGTTTGCTCGGCCTGCTGACATGAAAGACGGGCGAAATATAATTTCTGATTGGTACGATCTGCATGAAAACGAGCAACACGGGACATGAGCATTTCCTCAATTTAGCGTTCTAAGAAGCTTAGATTAAACCGATTTTCCTGCAACACCCAATAAAAAATACACTATTTTTACTGCGATAAAATCGCGCACCAATGCAGTGCCAATCTCGTATTTTTACTAAAAATCACGCATAAAAAAGGAGCATTTTTTGCTCCCTTTGAACTATTTTGATGCAGGTTTATCTTCTGCTGCTTTGACACGTATTCCATGACCATGCAGACGCAAAGTATTCAGCGCTTTAATGGCTTTTACTGCCTCACGTGCATGTGGCATTTCTACAAATGCAAAACCTTTAGATTTTCCTGTTGCAGCATCCAACACCAAATTACAAGATTCTACAGTGCCATATTCCTGAAAAAGCTTTAACAATTCTTCTTCAGTCACTGTACGCTCTAAACTACGAACTAAAATTTTCATCTTACAACCTTAAAATAGGCAAAAAACATCAAAAAGCACTCGCCTACTCTACTTTTTGCAGGAAACCTTGTGGCATAGTTTAATCGAGATCAATGCCAAAATCTAAATTAATCGCTTGGCGTTCCACCAAGGCACTTTTCACAGTTTGCTGACGGGTACGGTGATGAGTTTCCATCGTACACAACTGCCGTGTCAGATCATTCAAAAAATAACTGTCCAGTTTGCGCCCTTGTTCATCTACCGTATCACGCGCCCATAAATTAAAATTTTGCTTGGTTAAAATCAGTTCATTTTGGGCACGGGTCAAAGCCACGTACAGCACTCGACGTTCTTCTTCAATATCATCAAAACTGCCCTGCGCCCGTGCATGCGGGTACTGCCCTGCAGTCACATTCGCCACATAACAGACTTTTTGCTCCGTACCTTTGGCAGAATGGATGGTGATTAAAGTGACCACATCGGTATCGGACTGGCGTTCAATTTCAGAAATAGACACAGGATCGAGCACATATTCTTCTAAAAACTCACTTAACTGCGCATGCTTACCCGCCAGTTGTTGCACCAACTGAAAATCACCCTGACGACGATTCCAGTCTTTTTTATAGTTATCAGCCAATTGTTCCTGAATCGCTTCAATGCCTAAACCGACGCAAGCTGCAACTTCATGGCGTAAGACATCCATTTGCTTCATGATCAATAAAGTTTTTTCTGGCAAGCGTCCAAATTTTTCCAGCTTTTCAATCACCTTATCCATTGTGGGTTCAAGTAACAATTGCTGCGCCAACTTACTCGCACCGACATCACCCACGCCATTCCATAAAGTGAGAAAACGCATCCATGCAATATCATCTAAAGGATTGGCAATAACGCGCAATAAACTAAGTAAGTCTTTCACATGCGCAGTTTCCAAGAGCTTCATGCCGCCAATAAAACGATACGGCACACTTGCCGCAATACAGGCGGCTTCAATATGTCGCGCTGCAAAACTCGAACGCACCAAGACCATGTGATCTGACCACGGCGCGCCTTGCAAGAAATGTCGCTCTTTAATATCAATCGCAATCCATTTGGCTTCATCAAATTCATTCGGGAAAATATGCATTTTGGGTTTGATGCCATCACCACGATGCGCCTGCAACCGTTTGTTATAGCGAATCTCACTTTGATCTAACAACCAATTGGACAGGTCTAAAATTTCCTGCGTAGAACGGTAATTTTGCTCTAATTTGAAAATTTGAGCATTGGGTACGCGCTCTGTGAAATGATGAATATTTTCAAAATCTGCACCACGGAAACCATAAATCGATTGTGCATCATCGCCCACACAAAACAAACTGACCAGATCTTTTAAAGGCTCAAGCAAAGCCCATTGCAAAGGATTGGTGTCCTGCATTTCATCAACCAGAAGATGCTGACAAATTGACGCGACATAATCGACCAGACCTTCCGACTGCGCCAATGCCGATGCCACCACAGCCAAAATATCGTCATAATCGAGAAAGCCTCGTGCGCGTTTACGGCTTTCATATTCCTGCATAATTTCAGCAATTGGATCTTTTAAGGCCAAATATTCAGGCTGCTGTTTTTCTAAAGCCACACTTAGTTTTTGACGAGTATTCCGCGCAAAAGAATACAAATCACATAATTCTTGAGGCTTAGGCAACTGACTTGGATTTTTCTTATCATCTTTTCCGCGAATGAGGCGAAACATCATCAATTGATCATCACGATCAATAATAGAAAACTGCTCTAAGCCAAAAGCTTTAGGAATACGTCGTAACAGGTACATACAAAAAGTATGAAAGGTCGAAGCACGTAAGCCTTTGGCTTGCTCACCCAGTGCCAACTCCACCCGCGCGACAATTTCACTCGCCGCACGACGAGTAAAAGTCAAAATTTGAATTTGATTGGCTGGAATACCTTGATCAATTAAGTACGCTGCACGCGCCACAATGGTTTTGGTTTTGCCACAGCCTGCGCCAGCCAAGACCAGACTATGTTGATGTGCTGTCGTGGCTGCTTGTTTTTGCTGGGGATTCAATTCATCAATTAGGCTGGCTAAACTCATAGTGACTCATCGTACTGGGTGGATGAATAGTTTAACAGATCGGTTTAGGAATAAACCCATGAATATAAATGGCTCAATTCATACTCAAGTCATGCTCAAGCACATACTTTTACACAGGTTTTATTGTAGAGATATGGATAAGTGCATGCTTATCCACATTATTTCCAACCCAACTCTATGGCAGTAATTTCGTTAATACGTGTCTGTTGTAGAGATTCAGGCATTTTACTTTTGCTTTGCGAAAGTGGCACATAACCCGCCATCAGTTCAGCCTGTCGTTGTGGGTACAATGGTTGCTGATTTGGGTCTGCATAACCAATCGGATAAATCGGTTGACCTGTGCTCAAATCATATTTATCTGTGGCACCAAAGGTATGCAGTAATTCATGCACCATCACCATGGTATTGCGCTCACTGTGTGCAGCAGAAGCAAATAAATTCACCGAGCCAATTTTACCTTTTTGTAAAGCGGTGGAATGTTTCAAAATTTGAGTTTGACTCGGATCATAATAATTCAGGTACAGCGTCACGGTTGCCGTACCATCACTGCTTTGTCGTTGCTGCCAAGCGTAAAAACGGAACTTTAAACTCCAAAGTACAGTATTAAGTAGTGATGCCTGCTCAGGCACTTTTGGTGGCAACTCCTTTAATTCTCGCCCCTGTTTGAAATAAAGCGCAATGGGTTGCCCACGATACTGCAAAGAAGCTTGTTTTAGATAGTCTTGAGCAGAATTTAAATTATTGATATTTAATGTATTGATATAGTTTTGGGTGTTTGATCGTCCATCGGCATTGATTGGGTGTAACAATACGATGATGGGCTTATTCCAGTCTTGGCTCTGATCACGCCAAGCATTGACTGCAACGACCAGCAAAACCAGCAATAAGCATAAAATTCGGATTTTTTTCCACATGAATTAGGACAACATTAAGACATCAGCTTGCCGACTTTAACACGATTGTGATCACTGGAAAATTCCAACCAACCACTGTGTATTGAAAGTATAGCTGACTGTGTATTTTCAAATCCCTGATTTTGAATATTAAAGTAGGGATCATTTTGTTCGATATGTTGAATAATCTCGGAAATTTTTGCCCAACCTGCCTGATCTGCAAGTTGCTGAATGGTTTTTTGGACAAGTTTGACAAACGTACTAAAACTACGCTTTCTCAAATACATCTGACTGCCCTGTAATTTGGTTTCAAATAAACCCAAGGCTTTAATTAAACCAGAGAGTTTATCGTAACCATAGTTTCGGGTGTCAAAGTCGGGCTTGACCGAGCTGATATACGTACCAATTGCCCCTAAATAAGCCCAACCACTATCATCGGCATTTTCTTTGACCGCTTTATAAATCAGGTTCAAGGTGTATTTATCTATGCTGAGTGCAACATCGGTAACTTTATTATTTTTCCCTTTCTGATCAGATTCTTCTGCTACCGCAGCTTTTTCAGCTTCGGACACCAAGTTTTCTACATAAATAAATTTATCGCAGGCTTTACGAAAAGCTTCAGGCGTATTACTACGCCCAAAACCATAAACGATTAAACCACTTTCACGAATGCGAGAGGCTAAAGGCGTGAAATCACTGTCGCTAGATACAATACAAAAACCATCTAAAGCACCGCTATACAACAAATCCATGGCATCGATAATTAAAATCATATCGGTGGCATCTTTGCTTTTGGTATAAGCAAATTGCTGTACAGGCGTAATGGCGTGCGGTAAAAGTACATCACGCCAATTTTTTAGACTTTCGCTGCTCCAGTCACCATACACGCGCTTTACACTGGCGATGCCATACTTCGCCACTTCTTCCAATACAGACTCAATCGAGTTGACCGATGAGTTATCTGCATCGATTAAAATGGCGAATTTTTTTGGCTTCAACTCCATAACAGATCGTGTTAAGCCTCAACCCACTTACCATCTTGGTAAACCAATGACCATTTGGTTTGTTTGCCTTCAGGCGTTTCCGAACCAATATATTGCGCTTGATTCTTACGGCTGAATTTCACCAAGGTTGGATTACCTTCTGGGTCTGCATCAGGTGCTTGCAAAATAAACTGATATTTTGGATCAAGCTGTTCTGCCACCGTACGCAACTCAGCCACTTTCGGGGCACGGGTTTCACGCACTTTCGGGAACTTGCTAGCTGCCAAGAATAAACCTGCTGCACCATCACGTAGTACAAAAAAGTCATCGTGTTTGGTCGAGCGTAAATGCTCCATTTTAATTGGATCAACGCGCGGTGGCGCAGGTTGACCATTCTTGAGCACTTTACGCGTGTTTTCACAACTGGTGCAGGCAAAATAAGGGCCAAAACGACCTGTTTTCAGCTGCATTTCGCCATCACACTTGTCACAAGGAATGGTTGGACCATCATAGCCTTTAATTTTGAACTCGCCTTCTTCAAGCTCAAAACCTGAACAGTCTGGGTTATTCCCACAAATGTGCAGTTTACGACCGCCATCAATTACATAACTGTCCATGGCTGTTTCACAAATTGGACAGCGCTTTTTAGACATCAAATCTGCGGTTTCAGCGGCATCATCATCGGATAAGGCGGCAAGTGATTCTACAGGTGTCAGGTTCAGCGTTCCCTTACAACGCTCTTTTGGCGGCAAGTTATAGCCTGAGCAGCCTAAGAATACGCCTGTCGTACCTGTACGAATCTGCATTGGTCGTGAGCATTCTTTACAATGTACTGCATCGACCTCTACAGGCAAGTTACGGCGCATGCCTTGTTCGCCCTGTGCATTGGTCAAACGCTGTTTGAAGTCACCATAAAAACTGTTGAGTAAGTCTTTCCAGTCACGTTCACCATCTGCAACCTTATCTAGCTGACCTTCCAAGTCTGCTGTAAAGTCGTAGTTCATCAGATTATTAAAACTTTCATCCAGGCGGTCTGTAACAATCTCACCCATTTTTTCGGCATAAAGACGACGGTTTTCCAGTTTGACATAACCACGGTCTTGAATAGTTGAAATAATCGCAGCATAGGTCGATGGACGTCCAATACCTTTTTTCTCAAGCTCTTTCACCAAAGAGGCTTCGGTAAAACGCGCAGGTGGTTTGGTAAAGTGTTGTGATGGATCAAGCTTCTCTAATTTAAGAATTTCACCGACTTTAACTGCAGGCAGTAACACATCATCATCCGATTTGTTTTGCCCACGCACTTTAGTAAAACCATCAAAAACCAGCGTACGACCTTTGGCTTTTAACTCGACACCATTGGCATCCACTAAAATGGTCGATGATAAATATTCGGCTGGTGTCATTTGGCAAGCGACGAACTGACGCCAAATCAGATCATATAAACGCTGTGCATCGCGTTCTACACCCACTAAATTGTCGCCTTTAAGCGCAACATTAGATGGACGAATCGCTTCGTGCGCTTCTTGTGCACCTGCTTTATTGCCATAACGATTTGGTTTAGCAGGCAGATATTTTTGACCAAACTCCGCTTCAATATGCGTACGCACCATATTGACCGCGTCATCACTCAGGAAGGTCGAGTCTGTACGCATATAGGTGATAAAACCTGCCTCATACAAACGCTGTGCTAGCATCATGGTTTTCTTGACTGAAAAACCAAGACGGGTACTCGCAGCCTGTTGCAGCGTTGACGTGATATACGGCGCACTTGGGTTGACTTTGGTCGGCTTATCTTCACGTGCAGATACGGTGTATTGCGCATCTTTAATCAAGTTCAGTAAAGCATCGGTTTCAGCTTTGTTGCGTAACTTGAGGGTTTTACCCGCTTGCTTAACCGCTTCTAGGCGAATGTCATCTTTTTCAGATTTAGTATCTGCAAAGACCTGCCAGTATTCTTCAGGTACAAAGGCACGAATTTCACGTTCACGTTCTACTACTAGTTTAACTGCAACTGACTGCACCCGTCCTGCCGATAAACCACGGGCAATTTTTTCCCAGAGCAGTGGCGAAATCATAAAACCCACCACGCGATCTAAGAAACGACGTGCCTGTTGGGCATTGACTTTGTTGGTATCTAAACGCGCAGGATGCTTAAAGGCTTCTTGAATCGCATTTTTGGTAATTTCGTTAAACACGACACGTTGATAACGTGAGTCATCTCCACCAATGACTTCTTTTAAGTGCCACGCAATCGCTTCCCCTTCACGGTCCAAGTCCGTTGCGAGATAGACTTCATCGACCTGCGATGCCAGTTTTTTTAATTCAGCGACTACATTTTCTTTGCCTGGCAGCACTTCATAGTGTGCTTTCCAGTCATGTTCAGGATCAACCCCCATACGGTTGACTAATGCTTGTTGAGCTTTTTCAGCTTTCTGAGCCTCGGTCAGTTTGGTTCGGGTGGTGGTTTTCTTTTCTGTGGTTTTTGCGCCACCACTGGTTGGCAAATCACGCACGTGACCGACCGAAGACTTCACAATGTAGTCCGAACCAAGATATTTATTGATTGTTTTCGCTTTTGCAGGCGACTCCACAATCACTAAAGCACGTTTGTGACCAGCTTCAGATTTGGCTGCAGTGCTTTTGGATGTGGACCGAGGAGCGTTCGCCATAAGTAACCGTATTTCCTATTTAATGGTTTAAAAATTAACGTTCAGCCAAGCTATGTAAAAAGGCTTTCATCTCATCTAATTGAGTTGCGCGAAGATCGGCTTCTTCATCCCAATAGATTCCTACACAGTTTGCCTGCATATCAATAGCATAAATGCCCTTTAATGCAATGGGTAAGCCTTGGAATTTCTCATCGCCATGCAACAGCTCTAGCTTTTGATCTGTCACTAAAGCACGCATTAACGGTAAACGTGCATCGGCAATGAGTACGCTGTAATACGCCACCATACTGGCACGTGATTCCGTAGCTTTGGGGATTTTTGTCCAATCAGGTGCAACCACCAAACGAGGGTGTAGTCCCATTTTTCGGGCTTTTTCACGCATCAATCCTAAAGCTTTTTCTCTTGGGCTGACACGCAGACCAAAAATAGAGCCCATCACAAATATAATGATGGCAACGGCAACCCAAATTCCAGTATTTTCCATAGTACAACCTTTCTATTCTTATATTAGAGTTGCATAAGCACAATATAAAACGCAAGATTAAAATAAGCTGTGATTTATTTATTTCAAGTGTTTTAGTCTATCTGCCTACAAACAGCTTAAAATCGTCTTACGTGAAAAGGCATCATTTTCAAAACTTTAAATGGTTGATAAATGATGACTTAAATCAGTCGTATCGATAAAAAACTATCTTGCAGATGGGTTTTAAATCGACTCATGCCATTAATCGAAAAATTCTAAAACTTAGCTTAAAAACATCTCATGACTATATAGCACTTCATGTCCATTCCAATAAATATAGCCTTTTTCAATCAGTTCTTTGAGCAATAAACGAATATCAGACTTTGGAAACAACCGCTCTAGTAAATCACGCAATTCATAAATATCTTTCGGTTTTTCACCTTTTAGCTCACGTAACTTTTTGGCAACTTCCCATTGCACAGGGTCAATTTGGCTAAAGTTTTTAAACAAACTGTGCTGAGGATGTGGCTCTACGGCTTCAGTTTGCGCCACGATTGTAGAAGTGACTGTCGCCTCTTGCGTAGATTCTTCCACAGCATCCAAGTCAAGTTGAACCCACTGCTTCAGTACTTTTTTACGAAAGCTAATTTGCTCATCCACCCGCTTTACAATTTTCAGGTTCATCAACATACCAACCACATGCTGCACTTTGTCTGCCTCAAGTTGCAAAATATTGGCAATCGAGTTTTTTAAAGCCTCTACGTTAGTTGGCTTGCCTGACATTTTTGCCAACGCATCACAATACTTTTTTACCAACAGCAATTCAGGTTTGTTGCGAATTGCCATTGGGCTTGGTAAACGATTTTTGCTTTTCCCAGACTGCATTTCAGGCTGAATATGAATCAGGTGACAGGCAATTTCAGATGCTTGCAACATTTCCATTAAAATCTGAATACTGTCAGCCGCAGAAATCACTTCAACTTGTGTTTCTGGCTCTAGCAGTGCCATCAGTTGCCCAACTACCACTGCATATTCAAACTCTTTAAACTCTGCGCGCGGGCTGTCTAAAATCATAAGTTGACCCGTACTGATCCAGCCAGCGAGTTCAGTTAAATCCTGCAAGTTATATTCAAATTTTCCTGCACAATTAAACAGATACACACTCGGATGATGCTCAATAATTTCTCGCAACAAAGTCGCGGTAGGCAGGTTGTTTTCAAGGTCAAGTAATACAACTTTAGAGGACATAAACTTTAGCGGACACAATAGGGTTTAAAAGATTCAGGCACAGCAGCCGAGCATTACAGCGGGAAGTACAGCAAAGGTCAAATTAAAATCAGCACGGAAACCAATACCGTTGATTAAGTACGATTGATTAATAGTGTGGTGGGCGATTGGTCATCGGGTCAAATGGTGCAATCCCATCCGACAAATCTGCCGACTCTACCCGCTGATATAACAACTGCATTTGTTTCTTTAAATCAGCAATTTCCAGACTTTGATGAACCACTTGTTCATTCAATTGCTCAACTAAATCGTCCAAAAATGCAATTCGCACTTGCAAATCTTCAATGGGTGCGGAAAATGACGCCTGATCATCTATACTTTGTTTAGTCATTTCAAATCCTCATTTGAGATTTTTTAGGAAACACTATGGCCTATATTACTTTAAGGGATGTCCAACTCGCATTTGGTGGACCTGCCTTGCTCGACGGCGCGAATTTTAACCTAGAACGTGGCGAACGAGTGTGTTTGATTGGCCGTAATGGAGAAGGTAAGTCTACTCTACTTAAACTGATTGAAGGAAGTTTACTGCCCGATGCAGGTGAAGTGTCTATTCAAAATGGCATCACCATTGCCATGTTGGCGCAAGATGTGCCCATGGATTCAGGCAAAGTCGCCGATATTGTTGCTGATGGTGCAGGCGAAGCTGCTGCAGTATTAAAAGCCTATCACGAAGCCAGTGATGCCTGTGTATTGGGCGATATGGATGCCTGTGACCGTATGGGGAACTTGCAACACAAGCTAGATCAGCTTGATGGCTGGGCGCTAGAAAATAAGGTCAATGCCATTTTAAGTAAAATGGGACTTGATCCAAATGCCGACTTGGCCGATTTATCGGGTGGACGTAAACGTCGTGTGTTGTTGGCACGTGCCCTACTCACCCAACCTGACGTATTGTTGCTAGATGAACCAACCAACCACTTAGATGTGGAAAGTATTGAATGGTTAGAAAAATTCCTACTCGATCAAAATAATTTAACCCTGCTGTTTATTTCGCATGACCGTGCTTTTGTCGATAGTATCGCCACCCGCATTGTTGAGTTAGATCGTGGTGTATTACGCAGCTACGAAGGCAACTATTCACGTTATTTAGATTTAAAAGCACAGCAACTTGAAGCTGAAGAAAAACAAAATGCGCTGTTTGATAAAAAACTGGCCGAAGAAGAAGCATGGATTCGTCAGGGCATTAAAGCACGTCGTACCCGCAACGAAGGACGTGTGCGTGCTTTAAAAGCTTTACGTGAAGAATCCAAAGCACGTCGCTTCCAACAAGGCAAAGTCAATATGGCAGCGCAGGAAGCCAATCGCTCAGGTAAACTGGTCTTTGATATTGAACATTTACAAGTGGCCTTTGGCAATCAAGCTCCAATTATCAAAGACTTTTCAACATTGGTATTACGTGGCGACCGTATTGGTTTAGTTGGTGATAACGGTGTCGGTAAAACCACTCTGATTAAAGCCATTTTAGGTGAAATTGAGCATGGCGGCTCTGTCAAAACAGGAACACAACTGGAAATTGCCTATTTTGACCAATTGCGTAACGTCTTGGATTTGGAAAAGTCGGTCAAAGATAACGTGTCTGAAGGTTCAGATTTTGTTGATGTGAACGGACAACGTCGTCATATCTATAGTTATTTACAAGACTTTTTATTCTCACCAGAACGTGCGCGCACGCCTGTTAAAGCCTTGTCTGGCGGTGAACGCAACCGTATTTTACTGGCAAAATTATTACTCAAACCATCTAACCTGATAGTGATGGATGAGCCGACCAACGACTTGGATATGGTCACTTTAGAATTGCTTGAGGAAATGCTCAGCGACTATAAAGGCACCTTATTGCTGATTTCACACGACCGTGCCTTTATGGACAACGTGGTGACTTCAACTTGGGTATTTGATGGCAAAGGCAATATTGATGAATATATTGGCGGCTATCAGGACTATTTGCAGCAACGCCCAGACCAAACTGTGGTTGATCAAAAAAGTGATGTTAAAAAAGCCGTTGCCAAAGCCGAAGCGGCTGCAGCAGCACCAACGGCTAAAAAAGTAAAATTGAGCTACAAAGATCAACGTGCTTTAGAGCAGTTGCCAGGTGAAATTGAAGCACTGGAACAGGAACAAACCGAATTGGCTGAAAAACTGGCGGATGGTTCTTGGTTTGTAACAGATGCCAATGCAGCCACCAAAGCCTCACAGCGTTTGGCTGAAATTGATGAAGAACTGCTGGAAAAACTGGAGCGTTGGGACGAACTGGAAAACTTGGCGAATGGTAACTAGGGTCTATTGACACTTCGTCTACGCTTGTCCTGAAAGACTTCGCAAAACCGTTTTAAGCATCTTTCCCATTGGACGGATGCTTTTAAATTTTAAAATCGGTTCGTGCTAAACTGCAACGATACAACACTTTACACGGTCATTATGAGTCAACACACTGAATATCAACCAGGCGAATTTCAATGGTCTTTCCTGTTGCCAAAATATTGGGGCATCTGGATTGGCATTGTCTTCCTGATGATTTTAGCCATTTTGCCGTGGGCGATTCAGTATCGTTTGGCGCAGCTTTTAGGCAATCTTGCCTTTAACAGCATGAAGTCACGTCGCGTAACTACGTTACGCAATTTGGAAGTGTGTTTTCCTGAATGGAGCGAGGCTGAAGTACAAGAAAATGCTCGCCAAGTCTTTGTTGATCAAATGCTGGGCGTATTTGAAACCTTAAATGCGTGGTACTGTCCACAGTGGTTTAAAGGACGTACTCAGGTTGAAGGTTTAGAACATATTCAGCAAGCCCAAGCAGATGGTCGCGGGGTTTTATTGTTAGGTACACATTCTACTCTGCTAGATGCAGGCGGCTATGTCTGTGCGCAATATTTTGACCCCGATGTGGTCTATCGTCCACAAAACAATCCATTACTGGACATGCTGATTTACCGTTGTCGCGCCACCATTTACGGTCATCAAATTGACCACGATGACATGCGTGGTTTAATCCGTCACTTAAAAAATGGTCGTGCCATTTGGTATAGCCCAGATCAGGACTTTGGTTTAAAACAAGGTGTTATGGCGCCATTTTTTGGCGTGCCTGCTGCGACAGTTACAGCGCATCGTCGTTTACTTAAAATGACCAAAGCCGCAGCAATTCCGTTATATTTTTACCGTACAGGTGAGCTTTCCAACCCTCAATATAAAGTCTTGATTGAACCTGAACTGCTGGATTTCCCAAGCGCAGATGAAGTTGCAGATGCAACGCGCACCAATTTCATTATTGAGCAGCAATTACGGATCGCTCCTACCCAATATATGTGGTTTCATCGTCGGTTTAAGAGCCGCCCCGAAGGTTATGACAGTATTTACTAATCTGTACGGCAGAAGGAAAGATTCATGAAAGTCATGCAGTTATTACCCGAATTAAACAGTGGCGGTGTAGAACGCGGTACGCTCGAAATCGCCCGAGCCTTGGTCGCTCAAGGACATACGTCATTGGTGGTGTCGAATGGCGGACGGATGGTTAACCAACTCGAAGCTGAAGGTTCCACTCATTTAAAGTTAGCCATCCACAAAAAATCATTATCAAGCTTGTGGCAAATCCGTCCTTTACGCCAACTGATTATGCAACATCAACCTGATATTGTGCATGTACGTTCCCGCGTACCTGCATGGCTAACTCATTTTTCCCTAAAAGGTATTCCAGCCGAAAAACGTCCACACTTAATTTCAACTGTACATGGTTTTTATTCAGTTAACCGTTACAGCCAAATTATGACCCAAGCGGAAAAAGTGATCGCAGTTTCTGACAGTGTAGTCAAATACATTCGTGATCATTATCAAAACTGTCCACCTGAAGATATTGTCCGTATTTATCGTGGAATTGACCCTGCTGCATTTCCGCACGGGTATCAACCTTCGGCACAATGGATGCAACAAACCTATCAAGATTTCCCAGAACTTGAACATAAGTTTTTAATTTGTTTGCCGGGACGTATCACCCGCTTAAAAGGTCATGAAACATTGATTGATCTAATTGCGAAATTAAAAACCCAGTATCCACAGATTCATGCTGTTGTTGTAGGCGGTGCAGATGTTAAAAAAGCAGCTTATTTACAGGAACTGGAACGCAATATTCGGGATAAACATCTGACCGAAGCGATAACCTTTGTTGGACACCGTTCTGACATTCGCGAGTGGCTTGCGTTTAGCGATATTGTACTTTCACTTTCCAATCAGGCGGAAACCTTTGGACGCACTGCACTTGAGGCTTTATCTGTAGGAACACCTGTGATTGGCTGGAACCGTGGTGGTGTGGCTGAAATTTTGTCACAACTGTATCCGCAAGGGCTCATCGCAGCAGATGACCAAGTGGCTTTATTCAATGCAGTGCAATTGCATCTGGAAATACCGCAAAGTGTCACCCCTGTTGAATTGTTCAGCTTGGCAGATATGTGTCATCAAACCTTAGATTTATATCAGCAAGTTTTGCAGTCAAAACACACCTAAAGCCTTAAAACTGAATCGAGCTGATTGAAATTTAATTTGTTTAAAAACAATGAGAATGAAAAAATAAGCCCTAAAAAATCATCGCCCGAGTTCTACATCCTGTAAAACTCGGGCTCATGAGGTTGTGCTTTCAAAACTTATTGTTATTTTGTTGTGTGGCGTTCCTTACCTACATCATATCCTTGATGTTTATCCCTCAGCGTCGTCTTCCTTAATGGGATATTCCGTTCCCGAGTCCTTGTGCTGATGAATTAATCTTAACCAGATCAGTCAGAATAAACCATGCGTCATGCGCCTAAATCCGTGTAAGCCATTTCGTACACTTTTCGTTTAATTTCTAAACTGATTTATTCTGCGCTTTATATGGTTGTGCAATTTCATCGGTCACCAGTTTTTCTTCTTGCTCTGCTTTTTCAATCCCATCCTGAATCGCCTGTTGTGCTTCCTGCTCATCGGCATCGGTTTGCGGCAGTTCTTCCTGAATTCGATCAAACACCCGCCCAGTTTGCAATACCACATACACAGGAAAATGATCTGAACCAATATGTGCTAAACGCTGCATATCTACCAATGCAAAATCTGTACTATGAAATACATGGTCTAATGACCAACGCAGTAAAGGATAATCGGCATGAAAGGTATTGATATAGTGCCGCCCTACGCGCGGGTCGAGCAAGCCACTGATTCTTTGAAACAAGCGCGTAGTCCGCGACCACGCCACATCGTTTAAATCACCCATTACGATACAGCTTTCATCTAAATCTTTAATTTGATCGCCCACGATGAGTAACTCCGCATCACGCAAAGTTGAATCTTCGGCCTCGGTAGGACTTGGTGGTTTAGGATGCAAACAATACAACTGTACAGGCTGCCCCGAAGGCAAAATCACACTGGTATGAATAGATGGAATTTCATCACTCAGAATAAATTTGATCTCACTGTCTTTTAATGGCAAACGGCTATACAAATGCATGCCATATAAATTATCTAAAGGCACAGCGACCCGATAAGGATAGTCGGCTTCAATCACAGACAAGGCTTGTTGCCATGCCAAATCAGTTTCTAAAGTCAATACCAAGTCTGGTTTTAAGGCTTGAATATGTTCAATCAACAGATGATATTTCTGATTTGGTGTCAGAACATTGGACACGATTAATGAAATTTGTTTTTCAGGATTTAGCTGTTCTGGACGAACTTGTTTGACCTGTTTTTTCCACAGCAAGGTGTAGGGCAAGACCATTTTGAGCTGATAAGCCAAAGCCGCAATCAGTCCAATTAAAATCACTTGGCTAGACACATCCCACGTCTGCTCCCAAATCAGTAGCAAAACAAAGGCAATGATGCCTAAAACCAAGATCTGTAAACGTGGAAAATCTGCGCCCCGAATCCACCATTCATCACGTGGAATCAGTGACCAAAAACTTAACCAAATGACTAATATTGCAAGCCCTTTTACCCAAATCATCTTGCTTTACTCTTTTGTATTTTTTGTCGTTTTTACATGAAAACCAAAGTTATCAATTTTGTATGTAACACAAACAAGAGATTTCACTCAATAATACTCATGTTTTGTTCATGTAATGCTTGCAGTTGCGCCCCCTTTTGATAGACTTATATTCCTTTATTGTTTTTTAACGCACCGAGGCAAAGTGGCATGAAAGTAGGTCTGGTCGGTTGGCGCGGGATGGTGGGTTCCGTCCTTATGCAACGTATGGTTGAAGAAAATGATTTTGCTCATTTTGAACCATTCTATTTCTCTACCAGTAATGCTGGTGGTGAAGCACCAGCATTTGGTGGTAAGACTGCTCCAGCACTTATGGATGCAACAGATATTGAAAGTCTGAAGCAAATGGATGTCATTATTACCTGTCAAGGTGGTGATTACACTTCTGCCGTTTTCCCGAAGCTTAAAGCTGAAGGTTGGAATGGTTACTGGATTGATGCTGCATCTACCCTGCGTATGGATGATGAAGCGATTATCGTACTTGATCCAGTCAACATGAATGTCATTAAAGATGGCTTGGTGAATGGCACCAAAACATTTGTGGGCGGTAACTGTACTGTTTCACTCATGTTGATGGGCTTGGGTTCATTATTCCAAAACAATTTGGTGGAATGGGCAACTTCAATGACCTATCAAGCAGCTTCTGGTGCAGGTGCGCAAAACATGCGTGAGCTGATCACAGGCATGGGCTACTTGTATAACAACACCAAAGACTTGTTGGATGACCCACGTTCACCAATTTTAGACATCGACTCTAAAATTGCCGAATTACAACGCGGCGAAGGTTTCCCATCGGCAAACTTTGGTGTGCCTTTAGCGGGTTCTCTCATTCCATATATCGACAAACAGCTTGAAAGCGGTCAGTCAAAAGAAGAATGGAAAGGTCAGGTTGAAACCAACAAAATTTTAGGCAATCAGCAGATTGTTCCTATTGATGGTCACTGTGTACGTATTGGTGCAATGCGTTGTCACTCTCAGGCAATCACATTGAAGCTGAAAAAAGACGTTCCATTGAACGAAATTGAAGATATGATTCGTCAATCAAGCCAATGGGCAAAAGTGGTACCAAATACACGCGAAGCATCAATGACCGATCTTACCCCAGTTGCAGTTACAGGGACTTTAACAGTACCTGTTGGTCGTTTACGCAAAATGAACATGGGTAAAGAGTACCTTGGTGCATTCACTGTAGGTGACCAATTACTTTGGGGTGCAGCAGAGCCATTACGTCGCATGTTACGCATCTTAATTGATTACAAAAATGCTTAAGCCTCGTCTTGAGCACTGAATCATTTTGGATTCTGTGATCAAACTCAACAAGCCAGTCAAATTTGACTGGCTTTTTTATGTAATCAACGTGTTAATATTTTACAATCGACATACAACTCGCTACTCTATCCTTTTCGCCTTGCGATAAATGACCGAGCTAACAATTAAGATGACTGTATATAACAAATTAAAGATCGCCATTTTATCTATTTTGGCTTCACAGCAAATGTATGCAATGAATGTTGACCCGATTCAAATTCAGTCAACAACTGGGGAATTGCTCTATGCCGAAATCAACTTTCGTCAATCGAATGTGAATGAAGCGATTGATGTCAGTTTAGCTACGGCAGAAGATCTGATGTCGATTGGTGCGAGTCACCGTCCGCCTGGTCATCTTAACTTTTTTACACGTCGTAACAGCAATGGTACAGGGGTTATCACCATTACCTCATCTCGACCGTTAACCGAGTCTGAGTTGAATATTGTGGTCAAAATTAAAGAAGGCAATGCAACCCGCCTGCAACATATTCGCACCCCATTAAAACGCAGTGCACCTGCGCCATTGGCCGCTATGCAACGTAGCAATGAACAAGCTTTAATGCCTGTTATGATTGTCAATGAGCAAGATATTGCTTTAAATTTACCTGTAAGTACGGCCTATCAGGTTGAAACACCCAAAGCAATTGAACAACAGGCTTTTGAAGCACCGCTAACCATTAAACGCAATACACCGCCTGCGTTAAACCATCAAGCAGTAACAGTGATTCAAACTGCGCCAAGCCGTAGCGCAGCGAGTGAAAATACGACTGTTGCTGCTCCAAAAGCAGCGCCAGCAAAAACAAATAACAACCCAACACCGACAGCATCTACAGCGACTACGTCAGTCACTGCACAACAATCGGCTGATCCATTGGTACAAAAATTTGCTGAACAGCAACGTACGAAGCAACTAGCACAAACTCAGCCTGCTGCTGCAACGAAAAAGCCTGCACAAATAGCGGCTACACAAGCTAAACCAAGCCCTGTAACAGCGAAACCTACGGTCAATACTCAACATGTAGTGCAATCGAATGAATCATTATGGGCCATTGCCTCACGCATTGCGGGCGAAAACAATCGCCCTGTTGCCGAAGTGATGCAACAAATTAAAGCCAATAATGAGCATGCTTTTATTCAAGGCGATGCCAATCGTTTACGTCGTGGTGCGACCTTAAATTTACATGCACAAGCTAACTCTAAAACAGAGAAAAAAGCCGCAATTCCAAAACCAGAAACGGCCAGTACACCACAATCAGGCAAAGCCAAATATCGTTTAAATCAAGCAGAAATGAGCCTCGTGGCAGAGAATCAACAGGACTCCACCCACGGTTCTGCCAAGAAGAACACACAATCCACACAAACTTCGGGTGACTTGTCATTAAAAGTTATGACATCCCGTGAGAAAACCGTTAAATTACAGAGAAACGTAACAGAATTAGAATTGGCATTACGTCAGAAGGATCACAGAATTCAATTACTCAACGCGCGCCTTGCTGAACTGCAACAACAATTGCAAAAACAACAAGCCGCAAATAAGCCAAAACACTAAATGTTACACACAATGATTTTTTTGGGATAAGGTCAAACAGGGACCACATCCTCAAGGGGTATAAACATGCTGATTTATGTGATTCCGTTTATTTTATTACTGGTGATCGCAATTTTCTTGAAAAAGCGTGAAGCAAGTAAAGAAGCCGAACCAAGCAACAAGAAAACAGCAGCGCCAGCCAAAACCAGTGCCAAGAAAACCACAACTACCAAAAAAGTTGCCCAGAAATCGGTGGTGGTTGAAGAGGTTGTTCCAACACCACAACACTCTACCCCTGTTCCTGTAAAAATCCAAACCAACATTGAAAACCTGATCAAAGAACGTAATTTCTTTGCTGCAGAAGCACAAATTAACCAAGCATTAAAACGTGATAACTCATTGCATGGTTTGTATTTGTTATTGCTTGATATTCATTTACAACAAAAAGATGAATTTGCAATTGATCAATTGCTGAATCATTTACGTTCTTTAGAGCTTGACGATATTCTGTCACAAGCTGAAGCGAAAAAAGCCAGTCATGCACATGAAGATATTGCTGAAAAATCAGCAAATGAAGCGCTGACAGCAGCTCCAAGCAGCTTAGATTTTACTGCACCTGTGAGTACGCCAAATCAAACGGCTTCTTTTGACCAGTTACAGCACGAACTGACCTCAAATAAAACTGCAGAACCTGAAGCAGCTTTAGAATTTGACACCTCATCGTTAAATTTCAGCCCTGCAGCTACACCTGTTGTAGAAAAAGCAGCCGAACCTGAAGTCAAAGCAGAACCTGCTGCACTGGATTTTAATTTCTCACTCGATTCCACAGCAGCAGAAGCAAAAACTGAAGCGCCTGCAATTACAGCTGAACCAAGTGTAAGCCCTGCAGAGGAAGTTAAACCGCTCGACTTCACGTTTGATTTAACACCAAGTCCAGCTGAAACAACAGCCCCAGAATCAACAGTCAATGAAGCTTCTTCAGTCAAAGCCCCAAGTCTAGACTTCAATTTTTCTACACCAGAAAGCGCATCTGCGGTTGAAGCAAAAGCTGAACCTGCAACGCCTGATTTTAATTTCACATTTGACAGTGCGCCTGCTGAGGAAACCAACCTTCAGCCTGCAATTGAACCTGAAGTCATTGCTGCACCAAGTATTGCACTTGAACCTGCTGCAACCGTTGTCAGCACAGATGTTGATCTAAATGATCCATTGGTGAAATCATTCCCAGACTTATCTCAAGTAGATGAAATTCAGTTGAATTTAGACTTGGCGAGCCAATATGTGGAATTGGGCGCTTATGATGCTGCGAAAGCTTTACTTAGCGAACAAGGCGCAAATTATTCTGCTGAACAACGCCAACGTGCCGATCAGTTACTGAATCAAATCGCTTCTTAATTCAAATCAGATTAAGATAAAGCAGTCATTCTTGGCTGCTTTTTTTATGATGAAAAAAATTGCGTTAATCTATATGGGCGGCACTTTTGGCTGTGTCGGTGAACCACTAAGCCCAATGCCTGCGGAGCAATTTCTGCCACGCTTGGCACAGGTCTTACCCCTAAATTTAGAGATTGAATGCTTTGTTGCCCCTGTCATTAAAGACAGTAGTGCCTGCACAGCCGCAGACTGGTTACAGCTCATTCAATATATTCAAAAATTACAACACGATGATTTTCAACATTTCGTTATTTTACATGGCACCGACACCCTCAGCTATGCCAGCGCAGTCTTGGCACGTTTTTTAGCGCAAAGTACCCATGTCATTCTCACGGGTAGCCAATATCCCTTACTCAATGCACAAGGCACAGATACCCGTGAATTTAGTGATGCCTTGGACAACCTAAATTTTGCTTTACAACAGATTCATCAAGTGACTCAGGGAGTATATCTGGCCTTCCATCAGCAACTGATTCATGCCGCAACGGCACTGAAACAACACACCACCGAGTTAAATGCATTTACAGGTCAGTCTGCTTTGGTTTACACGGAGAACAAATCGCAGAATGAGCCAGCATTCAACATTAGCACTCAACATATTGAAAAAGCCCAGCACTTTAACTGCCTGAACTGGATGTTACAGCCAATTGCCATTTCCGCTTTGGTCGATAATTTAAAAGCCTTACAGCAACAGCCACCACACTGCCTCATTTTACAGAGTTATGGTACAGGCAATATGGCCGTCAATGCCGAAGTGATTGAGTTAATTCAGGCCTTACAAGCTCAACAATGTGCCGTGATTCTCACCACCCAAGTCACTTTTGGTGACATGCAACAACGCTATGCGATCAGCCAGTGGTTACAGGACAGTAAAATTTTAATCAGTGATTGCCAAAGTCACGCAGATCTTTATGCCAAAGCCTTAAAAATGTATTTACAATACGACAGCCTTGCACAGTGGTATGCGCATTGGCAGTCTTCAGTGTGATTTGAGGTGATTATGCAGCGTTTTGCAATCGGAATTGAGTTTTGTGGCATTCGGTATCGGGGTTGGCAAACCCAGCAAGCAGGCGTACCTAGTGTGCAGGAAACCATTGAAAAAGTTCTGAGCAAAATTGCCGATGAACCCATTATTTTACATGGTGCAGGACGTACCGATGCAGGCGTGCATGCAACCAATATGGTGGCACATTTTGATACGCATGCCATTCGCCCTGAACGCGGTTGGTTGATGGGTGCCAACAGCCAACTACCCAAAGACATTGCAATTCAATGGATTAAAACGATGGATATGGACTTCCATGCTCGTTTTAAGGCTCAGGCACGGCGTTATCGCTATGTCGTGTATAACAATCCACAACGCCCTGCCTTGCTGCACAAACAAGTCACTCACGCTTATTATCCCTTAGATGTCGATAAAATGATTGCGGCTGCGCAGAAATTTGAAGGGACACATAATTTTGAAAGCTTTCGTGCCGCAGCGTGTCAGTCCAATCAGCCTGTCCGTCATGTCAGCCATTGCCGCTTAATTCGTCACGGCAATTATTTAGTGTTAGATATTCAAGCCGATGGTTTTTTGCATCACATGGTTCGCAATATCATGGGTTGTCTATTGGAGATCGGGCAAGGTTTGTATGACATTGCACATATTGACCAAATTTTTGCAGCTCAAGACCGTAAAGCAGCAGGAATTACTGCCCCGCCAGATGGCTTGTATTTTATTCAGGCACATTATCCTGAACAGTATGATTTACCGAAAGTTCCTTTAGGGCCACATTGGTTAAACATGCCGGAATAATTTAATCCCTCCCGACCTCCCTTTTCCAAAGAGAGGAGCTCCATTTCGAGGCGTTAAAAACGAAAGTCCCCCCCTTTGAAAAAGGGGGATTTAGGGAGGATTCTGTTTAGGAAAGGTTTTAAATTTTCAAACTTAACGCTGTTTACGTTTTCTATATTCCACTGGAGTTTCATTGGTCCAGCGTTTAAAAGCACGATAAAAAGTACTTGGCTCTGAAAAACCCGTTAAGTACACAATCCGCTCCACGCTTTCATTGGTATTCGATAATAATCGTTTAGCCAAACGACATCGATAATCGGACAGAATTTGCTGAAAACTGGTATTGGCTTCACTCAATTGGGTACGCAAACGACGTGGCGTGATATTCAATTGTGCCGCCACTGTTTCTAGTGTCGTTTCTCCACTTTCTAAGGTCGAACCAATGGCACGGCGCACTTCACCAACCAAATCATAACGCGCCAGTTCCTGCAGTTTTTCCAATGCCAACTGTTCGTGTAATTGCAATAACTCAGGTTCTGCCTGCCACAGTGGATAATCCAAAATACTCGGATCAAAATACAAACGCGTTTCTTTCTGCCCCAAACTCACAGGACATTCAAAGACACGGAAATATTCATCATCTGCAGCACCATCACTAAAGTTAAAGTCAATATAAATAGGCTGAAAACGACCTTCGGTAATGAATTTAAAGAAGCGTAAAACACCCGACATGGCGCATTCAGAAAAATGACGATTGACGATATTTTCTGACCACGGCTGCACGCCATTGGTTAAATAGCAGCGTCCATCTTCCACCACCAATTTGGCATCAAAAGCATCACTAATCAGGCGTTGATAAGCCAAAGCACGTTTTAGGCCTTCACCAAAGTTTTCTGAAGAAATAAACAAATGTTCAATCACCTGCCCGCGATAAAGTGGCAAATGTTCCCCCAGATGTAAACCAATATCAGGGTCTTTACTGACTTCCTCAGCCGCAACCCAAAACGCATATTGTGCATTTAAAGGCGTACGTTCATTGGCTTCGACCTGATTTAAGGCCACACCTGCTTTTGTTAAAATATCTTCGGTTGGCAACCCCGCACGACGAATCGCTTGGTAGCCTAAACGCAATACAACCGATGCATCAGTTAGCTGACCCACGCAAAAACCTTCCTTGTATGTACTTCATTTATACTTAAAAAGATTGAAATTAGATTAACTGCGATTGACCGAACTGACAACCTACCCAAGCCCATTTTTACAGAAAAAGTATAAACCGATGATTCGCTTATTTTACTAACAGATGCGCTGTGTATAGGGTAAAGCATCTTGTTTTTTTCAGAAAAATTGCCTATAATTTGCGCCTTTCCAATTTGATACTCAGGTAGGCTATGGCCAATAAAGAGGAACTCATCGAGTTCGAAGGCGTTGTCACCGAAACGCTTCCTAATACTATGTTTCGTGTACGTTTAGAAAACGGTCATGAAGTGATTGCTCACATTTCTGGTAAAATGCGTAAACACTATATTCGTATTTTAACAGGCGACAGTGTGAAAGTTGAAATGACACCTTACGACTTAACCAAGGGTCGCATCACTTATCGCGCACGCTAAGTTTTAGAGTAAGCTAAAGCCACTTTCGGAGTGGCTTTTTTACGTTCACTTAAAAAAATTCTGTTTAGCCTTTAATTCGTCCCCGCCGCTTATCGAATCACCACATTCTTTTCTTGCATTGCCTTCTACAATAAAGTTTTGAGCAAGGGAGAAAAAGCATGTTATTTCGATCCTGCGTTGCTTGTATAACAGGTCTTTTTGCGCTCAGTTTAGTGGCGTGTAGTAGTAATCCACCGCATTCCACTTTAAACCGCGATGCGTATTTACAGCAATTTATTGGTCAATCTAGCCAATATATCCTGACCCATTTGCAATTAAGCCAAATTGGCTATCAACAGCTTGGTACAGCTCAAGCTACCCCTCAATTGCTACATTACCGTATCATTATTCGTCCTGTACGTGTTCCGATCCCTATGGCGCAGCATCCCACTACAGGTATTGGTGCTGTTCCGTTAAATATCGGTATCCCGAGTCATGAAAGTTACGATGTTGCACTGACTTGTGATTTGTATTTTCGCCTACAGCAGGGTATTGCTACCGCAGTGTATGTTTCGGGACAACGCTGTTAAGTCTCCTAGCTAAAACACTCTGAAAGTACAAAACCAATAAAAAAACGCAGCCCGAAGACTGCGTTTAATGATTTGATTTTGAGCTGTAAGCGATAGGTTAAATCGCTTAAATTTTTAGTTGAGTGCCGTAACGACTGCTTGACCCATTTCAACAGTACCAACTTTATTCATGCCTTCAGACATAATATCGGCAGTACGTAAACCTTGATCTAATACATTGCCTACTGCATCTTCAATGGCTTTTGCTGCCGCTTCTTCGCGGAAGGTGTAACGTAACATCATTGCCACAGAAAGAATGGTTGCCAATGGGTTTGCCAAGTTTTGACCTGCGATATCTGGCGCTGAACCATGGCAAGGCTCATACATACCTTTGCCATTTTCGTCTAAAGATGCAGATGGCAACATACCAATAGAACCTGTCAACATCGCCGCTTCATCAGACAAGATGTCACCAAACAAGTTACCTGTCACCAATACGTCAAATTGTTTTGGCGCGCGTACCAATTGCATCGCTGCGTTATCGACATACATGTGCGACAAGTTGATTTCTGGGTACTGTTCTGCATGTAACTGAGTCACGGTTTGCTTCCACAATTCAGTCACTTCCAGTACGTTGGCTTTATCCACCGAACATACTTTACCGCCACGCAATTTCGCCATTTCAAACGCTACTTTTGCAATGCGTTTGATTTCTGACTCAGCATATACGTCGGTATTAAAACCTTGTTTTTCACCATTTTCTAATTCACGGATACCACGTGGCTGACCGAAATAGATACCACCTGTCAATTCACGCACGATTAAGATATCTAAGCCTGATACGATTTCAGGTTTTAAGCTTGAAGCATCTGCCAATTGTGGATACAAAATTGCAGGACGTAAGTTAGCAAATAAATTGAGTTCTGAACGCAATTTTAATAAGCCACGCTCTGGACGGATTGAACGCTCAATGTTGTCCCATTTTGGACCACCAACTGCACCCAATAAAATTGCATCGGCTTTTTTCGCTTGCTCAGATGTCATTGCTGGGTACGGTTCGCCATGTGCATCAATTGCAGAACCACCCAATAAACCTTGTTCCCAAGTCAAACCCAAATTGAATTTTTCATTGACACGTGTCAGCACTTGTTCAGCAGCTTTCACAATTTCTGGACCAATGCCGTCACCAGCTAAAATCAAAATATGTTTTGACATGAGAGTTTCCATTGTTCATGACAGTCAAAGACTGTGGGATTAAATTTTTTGTTCTACAAACTCACCCAAGCCATTTAAGACATTGTAGGGTTTGCAAAAACGTCGAATGGTTTTGTTGTTTTGCACCAAATCTACACATAAAGGATCTGGCGCAGACACATTTAATAAGCTGCCTTTAGTACGACTTCGATCACGATACATTCTAAAGGTATATTTTTGCTTGGCATTAAACTTATGAATTACATGCAGTTTTTCTGCACGATCTTTAGAAATGGGATAAAAGCGAATCACCAATTCATGTTGTTTAGGCGGTACAGATAAATACAAGGCATTGGATTTATTTAAGGATGATTCCTGTAAACGCACTAAACCCTCCTGAATGGCAGCACGTGTAACACGATGTTTTTCTGCATCGACAATTGTGACCGTATTTAAACGCTCAAACTCACAATCATCTGTACCCGCACAGTAAATCAGTGCATTGGATTTGCTTTGTTCAGTTTCTTTCACCTGTTTAATGCGTGCTGTATTCCACGTTTGGCATGCGCTTAGCATGGTGATACATAATCCAATGACAGCAAGCCGACCGAAAATTTTAGTCATTGTTCGCGCCCAACCTCACCTGTTAGATACAAAATATAAAAATTATTATGTGCCGATGTTAGCAAGAGTTAGGCAGCGATGCTATGACAAATTTCAGCGAATTTATGCCTGAATTTCGGCAAAAACCCATGGACGCGACTGCTTAGTATTCTCTTCATAAGCACGAATGTCATCGGCTGCTTGTAATGTTAAGCCAATATCATCCAAACCATTCAATAAACAGTGTTTACGGAATGGATCTACTTCAAATTTAAATGCCGTACCGCTTGGTGTACGTACTTCTTGTGCGTCCAAGTCGATGGTTAATTGATAGCCTTCAGTCGCCGCACACTCTTTAAATAATTGCTCGACCTGCTCTTCAGACAAGATCACAGGCAACATGCCGTTTTTAAAGCAGTTATTGAAGAAAATATCGGCAAAGCTTGGTGCAATAACGGTACGGAAACCATATTCATTCAATGCCCAAGGTGCGTGCTCACGGCTTGAACCACAACCAAAGTTGGCACGTGAAATTAAGATTGAAGCACCCTGATAACGCGGCTGATTCAATACAAACTCAGTATTAATCGGACGTTTTGAGTTGTCCTGACCCGGATAACCTTCATCTAAATAACGCAATTCATCAAATAAGTTATCGCCAAAACCTGTACGTTTGATAGATTTCAAAAACTGTTTTGGAATGATTAAGTCTGTATCGACATTGGCACGGTCTAATGGTGCAACGATACCTTGTTCAACGGTATATTTTTTCATGTTTAATTCTCACTGAATCCGTAACCTCTCCCTTGCCCTCTGCTATAGCGAGAGGGAACGCCATCTCTCTGAGAGAAGGCTGGGATGAAGGCATAACTTAGAATGAACGTACGTCTACAAAATGACCTGCGATTGCTGCCGCAGCTGCCATTGCTGGACTCACCAAATGGGTACGACCACCGTTACCTTGACGACCTTCAAAGTTACGGTTTGAAGTCGATGCACAGTGTTCACCCGGTTGCAATTTGTCTGCGTTCATTGCCAAGCACATTGAACAACCTGGTTCACGCCATTCAAAGCCTGCTTCTACAAACACTTTGTCTAAGCCTTCTTGTTCCGCTTGTTGCTTAACTAAACCAGAACCTGGAACCACCATCGCCTGTTTAATACTTGCTGCAACTTTACGACCTTTAATCACTTCAGCGGCTGCACGAATATCTTCAATACGCGAGTTGGTGCATGAGCCAATAAATACGCGGTCTAATTGAATATCTGCCAAAGACTGACCTGCAGTTAAGCCCATATATTGATAAGCACGCGTCCAGTCATTGCGCTGTACATCATCTTTCGCCTGCTCTAAAGTTGGTACGGCTTGTGATACTGGAATGACCATTTCAGGTGAAGTTCCCCAAGACACTTGCGGCTCAATTTCTTCGCCTTGTAATACCACTACAGTGTCAAAGTGCGCGCCTTCATCTGAGTGTAAAGTATTCCAGTAAGCAACTGCTGCATCCCATTGCTCGCCTTTTGGTGCATAGTTACGACCTTTCACGTATTCAATGGTTTTGTCATCCACAGCGACCATACCTACGCGCGCGCCTGCTTCAATCGCCATATTACATACTGTCATACGTCCTTCAATCGACATATCACGGAATACTTGACCACCAAACTCAATCGCGTGACCTGTACCGCCTGCAGTACCAATTTTACCAATGATCGCTAAAACGACATCTTTCGGTGTAACACCTTGACCTAATTTGCCATCTACACGCACTAGCATGTTTTTCATTTTCTTTTGAACTAAGCATTGGGTTGCTAATACGTGTTCAACTTCAGACGTCCCAATACCATGCGCTAAACACCCAAATGCACCGTGAGTCGCTGTATGTGAGTCACCACAAACTACGGTCATACCTGGCAAAGTTAAGCCCTGCTCAGGCCCAACCACGTGCGCAATCCCCTGACGGATGTCGTTGATGTCAAACTGCACCACATTAAAGGTTTTGCAGTTGTCATCTAAAGTTTGTACCTGAATACGTGAAGTATCATCTTCAATACCTGCAATACCGTCCGCACGTTCTTTTTTAGACGTTGGTACGTTATGGTCAGGCGTTGCCACGTTGGCACTTAAACGCCACGGCTTACGTCCTGCAAGTTGCAAACCTTCAAAGGCTTGTGGAGAAGTCACTTCATGCAATAAATGACGGTCGATATACAATAAAGCCGAGCCATCATCACGTTGAGTGACCAAGTGATCATCCCACAATTTGTCGTACAAAGTTTTTGCAGCTGGATTTTGTGCTTGTTGGTTTTCGCCTGCCATGTCAGATCTACTCCACTGGACTGGGTAATTTTTTCATTAATTTGATTATAACCGCGAATTTGTATAAATCTAATTTATCATTTTTATTAATTTAAAAACTTTTAGGAATTATTTAGTTGTTTCTAGCAAAATAATTTTTATCCACTGGAGCGTAAAACCTCGTGGTTCAGCACGAGGATATAAGCGACTGGAGTAAACCATATGAACGACACGAAATGTCGTTTTAAATTTTTGTAATATAGTCACTATTAAGAAAAATACTGTTAAAATAATTGGATGAAGACACTCAAATTACGCATAAAAGACAAACATTGCAAGGTGCTAAATCAGTTAGCATCCGAAGTAAATTTTGTCTGGAATTATGTCAATGATTTGTGTTTTAAGCATCTACAACGTAAACAACAATTCTTTTCAGCATACGACCTTGCAAAATACACGAAAGGCGCATCGAAAGAATGCAACTTGCACAGTCAAACTATTCAGGCAGTGACAGAAGAATTGGTCACAAGACGCAAGCAGTTCAAAAAAGCAAAACTAAAATGGCGTGTCAGTAATAAAAAATCAGCTAGACGTTCGCTGGGTTGGATACCGTTTAAAAAGGTTGCAATCAAATATGCTGATGGCTATGTTCAATATGGCAGGCATCAATTTAAACTATGGGATAGTTACGGATTAAGTCAATACAATATCAAAACAGGCACATTCGTAGAAGATAGTCGTGGACGTTGGTATGTTTGTCTTGTAGTTGATGCAGTCAAAATAGAAAAAAACAACGCTAAAACCTCAATTGGCATAGATTTAGGTTTAAAAGATTTAGCGACTTGTTCAGATGGCGTAAAACTTAAAGCACCTCAAATCTATCGGCAATATGAACAAAACTTGGTATTGCTCAACGTGCAAAAAATAAGAAACGTGTCAAAGCCATTCATGCCAAGATTAAAAATGTAAGACAAAACATGCTGCATCAATTCAGCCGAAAACTGGTGAATGAACATGCAGCCATCTTCGTTGGCAATGTGAATGCCAAAGCATTAGCACAAACCAGATTGGCTAAATCAGTGCTAGATGCCAGTTGGACAACACTAAGAACCATGCTCAAGTATAAATGCGAGAACGCAGGGGTATGTTATGAAGAAGTCAATGAAGCCTATACCACCCAAATTTGTTCGTGCTGTGGCTCACGCTCCAGTAGTCCGGAAGGTAGAGCAGGACTTGGAATAAGAGAATGGCAGTGTGTGGAGTGCGGTACGCTCCATGATCGGGATGTAAATTCCGCACTGAATATTCTTGCGCTCGGGCATGAGCGTCTAGCAGTAGGAATCTCCGTCCTTTAGGTCGGGGAGGATGTCAATGATTCATCACGACCTGCCTATAAGCAAAAACAAATAGATGCTTAAAATTTTGACCTTATAATCTTTCTATTAAAATCTAATTTTCCAATCAAAATTACAAAATTATTCGTTTTTACAAATTAAATAAGAATAATTATCCTTTAGCTATCCACACAGAAAACGGTCAAAGCAGCAGAAGGAGTATTCACATGAGCCATATTCAAAAATTTGTCGCCAACAATCAACGCATGTTCAAAAAAACTTTAAGCTACTACATCATGCACATCACCGTGGCGATGGTGGTCGGTTATATAGTCACAGGCAATATTTGGATGGCCATTACCTTAAGTTTGGTCGAACCGACAGTACAAGCTGTTGCGTATTTCATTCACGAGCGGATTTGGGAAAAGAAAGCACAAACGCAAGATTCTAAAATTATCGCTTAATGGTTTTATAGATTCTGCTTGTGAATATTCCATTTCAGTTTGAGATCATCTTGGTTGCAGCCCACGATGATCTTTTTTTATCTCTGCTGTATCTCTACAAGATCATCCCGAATGCATAGTTTAAAAATAAGTAGAATTTGTTTTGATTAATTCTAATTTTTTCTAAATAATAAGCACAGTAATAAAAAATCTTTATGGATGGTGCAAATGAATCTTGCAGCCTTTGAAGCCTTTGTTAAAGTCATGGAAACAGGTTCTATTTCTTTGGCAGCAGATCAGTTATTTATTACCCAACCTGCGGTGACCAAACGTATTCACAGCCTAGAAGACTATTTTGGCGTGAAACTGTTTGAATCAGCAGGTCGTGGAGTGCAAGCCACGCATGCAGCACATTCATTATTACCCAAAGTCAAAAACTGGCTGAATGAACTGGGCGATATTCACCACACTCTCAGTCATGAGCAAGGACAGGTTCAAGGCAAACTGAAAATCGGCACCAGTCACCATATTGGTTTGCACCATTTACCCAATCATTTACGTGAATATGTACAGGAATTTCCCAACGTCACGTTAGATGTGCATTTTGTCGACTCAGAACAGGCACATGAACAAGTTTTGGCAGGCGATTTAGAACTGGCTTTTCTGACCTTACCGCCCAAATTAGATGAACGTCTGTCTTATGTCACCATTTGGAATGATCCATTGGTGTTTGTGGTCGCATCTTTTCATCCGCTTGCACATCAGGAAAACCTGCAATTGACCGATTTACTCGCCTACCCTAGTTTGTTGCCTGCCGCGCAAACCTATACCAGTCAAATCACTTTGGCAGAGTTTGAAAAGCAAGGTGTTAAACCTAAAGTCACCATGAGCAACAATCCGTTAGAATCAATTCGGATGTTGGTGTCAATTGGTTTGGGATGGTCTGTTTTACCTAAAACGTTGGTCAATCAGGACTTACAACAGTTAGATATTGACTTAGAAATGAACCGTCAATTGGGCATGGTATGGCATCCGGGACGGACGCAATCACGCGCTGTTTTAGAATTGATTGAGATGATGAAACACTAAAAGATTAATGGTTTCTTTTGAATGAAAAACACCCTCAGACACGATTGTACTGAGGGTGTTTTTTTATTGGCTCAACTTGGACACAAGTGAAGTCTTAACGACTCACCGAATCTTCATGCAAAGATTCATTCAATTGGTCTACCACAATTGCCCATGAACCATCCGATTTCATTTTTTCGACGATAAACTGACGCTGTGCTTCCGTCCAAAATTCTGCCTCGGCAATTGTTGTTTCTGCATTCAATTGATGCGTTTCAATAAATTGCTGAATCGCAGCTTCACTGGCATCCAAACCCAGTTGTTCAAATAAATGTGTCATTCTTGGGCGTACACCACTCATTTTTTCACTCCTGATCATTTTTAATTCTTGTCTTACCTTAGCATGCCTATTCTAAAAATGAATGACATAATCCAACATTGCAATAAATAAAAACAAAAAATAAATCAATAAGCTAGTAAAAGCCAGAGTAGCAACACCTCAAAAAATTCAGACTTAAATTGACCAATCCTGCACATCCCAACCTTGCTCTTCAGCCAAAGCCTGTAAACGTGCATCAGGATTTACAGCAATGGCGTGATCTGCATATTCCAACAAGAAACGATCATTAATCGAGTCTGAATATGCCCAAGATTCTGTCACTTCACGCCCTGCAAGCCATTGCTCCAAACGCACCAACTTGCCTTGTTGATAACACGCAGTATTAATGACTTTGCCTGTATATTTACCATCGACCACTTCGGCATTGGTGGCAATAATTTCACTAATACCAAACTCACGGAAAATAGGTGCAGTAATAAAGTCAGATGTTGCTGTAATCCCCACCAATTCATGCCCTAATTCTTGATGACGCTGAATAGCTTTAAACCCTTCAGGGCGCATTTGTGGACGAATCACCTTTTGCATAAATAATTCATGCAAATCTGTGAGGTACTGATTGTCGTGCTGGGTTAAAAACTCAAATACAAATTCGTTATATGCAATTGGGTCGAGTTGCCCTGCTTTGTAGTCTTCATAAAACTTGTCGTTCATGGCGCGATGGCGAACAGGATCGACCAAGCCTTCACTTACCAAAAACTCACCCCAAGAATGATCTGAATCAGTATTTAACAAGGTGTGATCGAGATCAAATAGCGCCAATTTCATGAAAATACTCGTAAAAACTGAAATTTAAGAAAAAAATTGTAAATCTATCTCCGCTAGTCGATAGAAATTCGTTAAGATCATAGCAATTTTAACATTATTTACACTTTGCGTTTTCGAGTTGGAGAAAAGAAATCATCATCCCCGAGTGCAAAGTCATAAATTAAACAATATTTAGGTAGCCAAATGATCGACTCAGAAGGTTTCCGACCCAATGTCGGGATCATTTTGGCAAACGAGTTTGGACAAGTTTTATGGGCAAAACGCATTGGTCACAATGCATGGCAATTTCCGCAAGGAGGTATCCAATATGGAGAAACCCCTGAACAGGCACTTTATCGTGAGCTGAGAGAAGAAGTTGGCTTACTGCCCGAACACGTCCAAGTTATCGCGCAAACTAAAGGTTGGCTGCGTTATCGTTTGCCACATCGGTATATACGCACGGATTCGGATCCCGTATGTATTGGTCAAAAACAGAAGTGGTTTTTATTGCAACTGACAGCGTCAGCGCATCATATTCGGCTGAATTTGTCAGATCCACCCGAATTTGATCAATGGCAATGGGTCAGTTACTGGTATCCGCTTGGTCAGGTCGTCAATTTTAAACGTGACGTCTACCGTAAAGCGATGGTGGAGTTGTGCAATCAATTGCCCCTGAAAAAACCTTAAAATTTGCATGAAGATGTAGATTTTTTAGCTTATTGTTATAGGGTCATCTGTGGTGTAAAACTGACCTCAAATCATTGATTGGAATATGGAGTAGCGCGTATGTCGAACATGCAACTGGATACCCTTAGACGCATTGTACAAGAAATCAATGCGTCCACCAGTTTGCATGAATCACTCGATATTATGGTCAATCAGGTCGCAGAAGCCATGCATGTGGATGTCTGCTCTATTTACCTGCTCGATGAACGCAATCAACGCTATTTGCTCATGGCATCAAAGGGTTTAAATCCTGAGGCTGTGGGGCATGTGTCTCTACATACCAGTGAAGGTTTGGTCGGTTTAGTCGGACAACGTGAAGAAATTGTCAACCTAGACGACGCACCTAAACACGAACGCTTCATGTATTTGGCCGAAACAGGCGAGGAAATTTATAATTCTTTCCTTGGCGTGCCTGTCATGTATCGCCGTAAAGTTATGGGCGTTCTTGTGGTGCAAAACAAGGACAAACAAGACTTTTCTGAAGCGGCAGAATCCTTTTTAGTCACACTTTGTGCTCAGCTTTCAGGTGTCATTGCGCATGCGCATGCCGTGGGCAACATTGATGTGTTCCGCAAACCCAACAACCTGCCTGCCTACAAAACCTTTCAGGGCGTATCAGGTTCGGGCGGGATTGCACTGGGTCGTGCGGTAATTCTGTATCCACCTGCAGATTTGGCGGCTGTACCTGATCGTGAAGCTGAAGACATTAGTGAAGAGTTAGAATTACTAGACAACGCACTAGATGCAGTGCGTCAAGAAATTCAGGCACTAGATGACAAAATGCAGGATGCCTTAATGGCAGAAGAACGCGCTTTATTCAGTGTGTTCCTACGCATGTTGGATGAAAATGCCCTGCCTGCAGAAATTAAAGAACTGATTCGTGAAGGTAACTGGGCACAAGGTGCAGTGCGTATTGTAATTGACAATCACATTGCCCTATTTTCGCAAATGGAAGATGACTATTTACGCGAACGTGTTTCTGACCTGAAAGATTTAGGGCGTCGTATTCTCGCCTCTTTACAAGAAGCCGATGCCAGTCACCGTGAACTGACCGATGAAAGTATTTTAATTGGCGAAGAAATTTCCACAGCAGCTTTGGTAGAACTACCTGTCGATAAAATTGCAGCGATTGTTACCACCGAAGGCGCAATGAATTCTCACATGGTAATTGTGGCACGTGCTTTGGGTATTCCAACCGTAGTTGGCGTAACTGAGTTGCCGATCAACAGCCTAGACGATGTGGAAATGATTGTAGATGCGCACCAAGGTCGGGTGTTTATCAACCCGCCACGTCGCATGCGGACACGCTATAAAGAAATTCAAAAAGAAGAAGAACAGATTGCCAAAGACCTCAAGCAATATGAAACCAAAGATGCCATTACCCCTGACGGCGTAGCGGTAAAATTGTATGTCAATACAGGCTTGATGATTGACGTGGTGCGTGGCGTACAACGCGGTGCTAAAGGTGTTGGTTTATATCGTTCTGAAATTCCATTTATGCTGCGTGACCGTTTCCCGGGCGAAGAAGAACAGCGTGCTATTTACCGCCAACAGCTCAGTCACTTTGCCAACAAACCTGTGGTGATGCGTACGCTAGATATTGGCGCAGACAAGGACTTGCCGTACTTTTCGATTGAAGAAGAAAACTCAGCCTTGGGTTGGCGCGGGATTCGCTTCACGCTAGATCATCCTGAAATTTTTTCTTCGCAAATTCGTGCCATGCTCAAAGCCAGTATTGGTTTGAATAATCTGCATATTTTGCTGCCAATGATCACCAGTGTCAGCGAGGTTGAAGAAGCCTTGTATTTGCTAGATCGTGACTTGCAAGCAGTGCAGGAAGAAGAACAGGTTAAAATCACCAAACCGAAAATTGGCATTATGGTAGAAGTACCGAGTGTGCTGCTGCAAATTGATGAATTTGCCCCGTTGGTGGATTTTTTCTCGGTAGGATCAAACGATTTAACCCAGTATTTATTGGCAGTGGATCGTAACAATCCGCGTGTGGCCAACGTCTATTCACACTTTCATCCTGCAGTACTGCGCGCCTTAACCCGCTTGGTGAAAGAATGTCATAAATATGACAAGCCTGTGAGCGTTTGTGGCGAAATGGCAGGAGATCCGCTGTCTGCGGTAATTCTGATGGCAATGGGCTTTAATACCCTGTCGATGAGTTCAAGTAATATCTTGCGGGTGCGTAAAGCAATTTGTCATGTACCGATGACCGATGCGCAACATTTATTAGATCAGGCGTTAAAAATGAATAATCCGCTGATGGTGAAAAGTCTGATGGAATATTATTTTAAAACCCATGGCTTGGGCGATATGGTGAAACTAGCGACACGTATCGTATCTCCATAAAACTTAGTTTAAGCCTCAAGCAACACACCATTCACTCCAAAAACAACAAGGGCGATAATCATCGGAATATCGCCCTTGTTTGTGTTTGCTATAGCCTCGTTTGGCATTTTTCTTACGGTCTACAAAAACCTGACTTTTGTTGACTTCGTGCATGTGTTTGGCCACAAAGTTATGCTGAATAAGCTCAGGCTGTTTTTTCTTTGCCATTGCGCTGTTCCTTTCGGTTGATCATAGAAATGAGCAGTGTCACTACTCTTTATAGATGGAGATGTTGAGGGAAAATTCAAGCCAATTGCTTCTGCATAACGTGACTATTCTCTCGCCAATGTTCCATGTTCAATTGGGAAGCCGATCATACGCTTTTTTGTACATTTTACAAGCGACTTTCATTCAATAGTGCTAAGATAAAAAGAAGGGTAAATAAATTATTGCGCCACTTTATCAGATTTTTCTGACGGTTATTTTTGAAGGCTATTTTAAAGAATACTCAGCGGCTTTACCCATACAATTATAGCATGAAATTCTAAAAAATTTTATTACTTTGCAAAGACTTAGTAGTTATAAAATCCGCTAGAAAAACGGCAATGATTGGCTAATATGAATATAGAAGATCAGTTTAACAAGACCATTAAAAACAGGAGTCAAATTCATGATTTATGAAGTTTCTGGAGATATTTTACTGAGCGAAGCACGTGCGATTGCTCACGGTGTTGCCCCTAACGATAACTTTGCAACAGGTTTGGCTTTAAGTCTGCGTGAGCACTGGCCTGCGCTATATAAAGACTTCCGCAACTATTGTCATATTTACCATCCTAAAGCGGGTGAGCAATGGACTTGGGTCAATGCCGAAGGTCAACGCATCGTCAACCTGATGACTCAGGAAGCGGCTTATGACAACGGTTCAAAACCAGGTAAAGCATCGACAGAATACGTCAACCGCACTTTGAAAAACTTAAAACAGTTGATTGAAGAAGAGAAAATTGAAAGCTTGGCGTTACCGCGTCTTGCAACAGGTGTAGGCGGTTTAGATTGGGAAGATGTACGTCCACTCATCTACAAACACTTAGAAGATTTGGATATTCCAATTTACATCTACACTCTATATCAAAAAGGTGTAAAAGCTGAAGAGCCTGCGAAATAAGTTTCGCTGAAGCAATCAGCTTTGCTACAAGCGAGCGTGATTGATCACGACTCGACTGCAATATACGGTTCAATTCACCCGTTTGGTTTTACCAAGCGGGTGAATTTTTTGTGCAGAATCAAGTAGCAAGGGATGCTATGCTGAAAATGCACGCTGCAAGATGGATGCAACATCGACCTGTTTAGGTTTAAGCATACCCACCACTTGCCCATGCAATGCACTATAACGCGACTGAATAAAACCTTCTGCCACAAAACTTGGCGCATAACGCAACAACAAAACCGCTTGTGCCAAAATCACCAAACGGCTCACCAAAGCACGTGCCATAAATTGTAAATCGTTGCTGTTCGTGGTCTGCAATAACTGCTGCAAACCATCTAATTCACTGCCCAAAATAGGATGAGTAACGGCAGTGCGAGCAAAATCCTGCAATAACACCTGAATCAGCTCAGGTTCTCGCTGCATAGCGCGTAGTACATCCAGACACATGACATTGCCTGAACCTTCCCAAATGGTATTTACAGGTGCTTCTTTGAAAATACGTGCCATGATGCTGTTATCGACATAACCATTGCCACCAAAAACTTCCATCATCTCACCTGTAAGTTCCACCGCGCGTTTGCAAATCCAGAACTTTGCAGCAGGGGTCATTAAACGCTTCCATGCCAAAGACACAGCATCATCGCTTTCATAACAATGTGCCAAATGAAAACTGAGCTGTACCGCAGCTTCAGTTTCCAAAGCCAAATCTGCCAAGACTGCCTGCATTAATGGCTGATTCGCCAAAGTCTGTCCAAATGCTTGACGTTGTCGAGTATAGGCAAGGCATTGCACCAAGGCTTGACGCAGCATGGCACTACTGCCCACAGCACAGGTTAAACGAGTGTAGTTCGCCATTTCAATAATGGTGGGAATACCGCGCCCTGCTTCGCCAATCATGATGCCCCACGCCTGCTGAAATTCGACTTCAGAACTGGAGTTACTCCGATTTCCCACTTTGTCTTTTAAACGCTGTACCTGAATATTATTTTTTCTGCCATCTTCTAACCAACGCGGTACAAAGAAACAAGCCAAACCATCTTGTTCGGTATTGGCGACCACCAAATGTGCATCACACATTGGTGCAGAGAAAAACCATTTATGACCTGTGAGCAAATAGGCTTGCCCACGCCCTGTTGCTGCGACTGGAACGGCAAGCGTTTGGTTGGCACGCACATCTGAACCACCCTGCTTTTCTGTCATCCCCATGCCAAGCCAAATAGATTTCTTTTGTGAAATTGGCACATCACGTGGGTCATATTCATTACTTAGCAGTTTTTCGCCAATTTTGGCCCACAATTCAGGTTCACGCTGAATCAGCGGAATACTGCCCAAAGTCATAGAATTCGGGCATAAATTGCCACATTCGACTTGTCCAGCCAAATAAAACCGACTGGCCCAGTCCACCCATTTTGCTGTAGATTGAGGCTGTTTAAATGGATGCGCATGGGTGTCAAATTCACGATTCAGCGCCATCCAGTGATGCCATGCAGGATGAAACTCCACCACATCCTGACGACGTCCACGAGCATCAAAGGCATGTAAAATAGGGGTATGCCGATTGGCTAAATCTGCATAGTGATAATATTCTGCCGAAGCCGCAATTTGCCCCATTTCATTGAGCTGTGTCTGATCCGTACTGCCATAACGAGATAAAATTTCTTGTAAAACAATGTCACTTTCAAATAAGTTATAGTCTTGTAGTTCGTCAAACTGATTTTGAATTTGATGGGTCGCCCATGTTTGCATTGTGTTAGATCCCTGATGATTTTTTCCTGATGATGCTTTTCAGTATAGAAAATAATAAGCAGCAAGGTGTTCGGCTTTATTTATGAAAAATTCTGAGATACAAGTGCGTCGTAAACCGCGCCAATCAAGGGCTAAACTGACCCAAGAGGCTTTACAGGAAAGTTTTGTTCGGCTTTTACATGAACGCCCTGCAGATCACATTACCATTCGTGAAATTACAGACTTGGCAGGCGTGGGTTTAGGCACGTTTTATGAATATTTTTCTAAAAAAGAAGATTTAATTGCACTCACCATTCACCTACACGTGAAAACCAATGCAGAACGCCTACAAAGTTATGCACATCGGCAACTGGAGTTATCCACAAATCTAGCTTTCGAGGATTATTTGCAGCAAGTTGTTGGCTTTCAGCTCGAACAGATTCAGGCTCAGCAATTTTTATGGGCACATAGTTTTTTATTAGAACGACAGATTTCTAGTATTGAAATTTATAGAAAAAGTTATGCCATGATGGTGAACATGTGGCTGAATATTCTTGGCCCATTTATTGCCAATGCAAGTCAATGCCACACCCTTGCTTTAAATATGCAGCGTATTTGCTATGGTTTTGTCGCACAAAGTTTATTAATTGAGCCTAATTTTCAGGATTGGCCGCAATTACGTAGCGATATGTTGCAAGCCATGCAGCCTTTTTATAACAACCTGAAAAGCCTTTAATACCTTCCAATTTACGTCAGCCAAGCACTCAGTTTTAGCATCGTTAATGCCAATCATAAGTAACATATTTATCTATTTGTAAAATCAATAAAATCGTTTTACATTAAAATGGTGAGATTTGAAAAGCTTTCATCTACAAAGCCCAATCTGCATGATATTGTGGTGTTGTAGTTGATTTTTTAAACCAACAAAACGGTTCATGGCCGCTTGCTTTATGAAGATAAGTTTCTAATGCAGCCCCCCTACATGATGATCACAATAATGGAGAACAATGATGAGCCAAGAGATAAAAAAATGCCCTGTGACGCATTTAACCACCGATGCAGGCGCACCTGTTGTAGATAACCAAAATAGTATGACCGCAGGTGTACGTGGTCCACTGCTTGCCCAAGATTTATGGCTGAATGAAAAACTTGCCAACTTTGTTCGTGAAGTGATTCCTGAGCGTCGTATGCATGCCAAAGGTTCAGGTGCATTTGGTACCTTTACGGTCACTCACGATATTAGCAAATATACTCGTGCTAAAATTTTCTCTGAAGTGGGTAAAAAAACTGAAATGTTTGCGCGCTTCTCTACCGTTGCTGGTGAGCGTGGCGCTGCCGATGCAGAGCGCGATATTCGTGGTTTTGCCTTAAAATTCTATACCGAAGAAGGTAACTGGGATTTGGTTGGCAACAACACACCCGTGTTCTTTTTCCGTGACCCACGTCAGTTCCCTGACCTAAACAAAGCAGTTAAACGTGACCCACGCACCAACCTGCGTAATGCGACCAATAACTGGGATTTCTGGACTTTGCTGCCAGAAGCACTGCACCAAGTCACCATTGTGATGTCGGATCGTGGTATTCCTGTGGGTTATCGTCACATGCATGGTTTTGGTAGCCACACCTATAGTTTTATTAATGCCAATAATGAGCGTTTCTGGGTGAAATTCCACTTCCGCACTCAACAAGGCATTCAAAACCTGACCGATGCAGAAGCAGCAGAATTGATTGGTCGTGACCGTGAAAGCAGCCAGACTGACCTGTATAACGCCATTGAGCGTGGTGATTTCCCTAAATGGACGCTGTTCGTACAAATCATGCCTGAACTTGAGGCAGAACAAGTGCCATATCACCCATTTGACCTGACTAAAGTTTGGCCTAAAGGTGACTACCCACTCATTCAAGTGGGTGAGTTTGAGCTGAATCGTAACCCAGAAAACTACTTCCAAGATGTTGAACAAGCCGCCTTTGCGCCAAGCAACCTTGTTCCAGGAATCAGCTATTCACCAGACCGCATGCTACAAGCGCGTTTAGTTAACTATGCCGATGCTGCTCGTTACCGTGTAGGCGTGAATCATTCACAAATTCCAGTGAATGCAGCACGTTGTCCCGTGCACTCAAACCGTCGTGATGGTCAAGGTCGTATGGATGGCAACTATGGCAGCTTGCCACACTACGAGCCAAACAGCTTCCACCAATGGCAAGAGCAACCACAATATCGCGAACCTGCATTGAAAATCCGTGGCGATGCAGATTTCTGGGATTATCGTGAAGACGATAGCAACTACTTTAGCCAGCCGCGTGCCTTGTTTAATTTAATGAATCCTGAGCAAAAACAAGCGCTGTTTGATAACACGGCACGTGCAATGGGTGATGCTTTAGACTTTATTAAGTATCGTCATATTCGTAACTGTTATGCATGTGACCCTGCTTATGGTGAAGGCGTTGCAGCAGCTTTAGGCATGACTGTTGCCGATGCGCAAGCAGCACGTGCTAGCGACCCTGCACTTGGTCAGCCAGGCGTACTGTAATCTTTGTGGTTAAAGATCAAGTCAGTCTGAACAGCAAGACTTTAAACACCAAAACAAAGCCCCTATTTCGATAGGGGCTTTGTGTTCTATATCTATCATTGCCACTTTTCAGTAGCGTGAAAAGTAGCGTGTGACTTTTATTTAAGGTCAAGTTTTTAAAAGATTAAACAATTAATTTCTTACCCTCACGAATACAATAAAATGGATTCATTAATTTAGATGAACGCTTCATGGCTTGATGCAAATCTGCCTCAGGCTGATCACGTCCTTCATCGGTCAGCTCAAAAGTGCGGTAATGAATGGCCAATGAACATTTGGAATGTAAGTCTTTATGTGCCTGAAAAGCATCTTCAGGGTTCATATGCATATAACGCATCAGATTCCGTGGCTCGTAAGAACCTATAGGCAAAAGTGCCACGCGCGGTGCGCCAATGCGGGTTTGGATTTCTTTAAAGTGTGGCGAGTAACCTGTATCGCCCGCAAAGAAGCAATGATCTTGCCCATGCAAAATAGAAAAACCGCCCCATAACGCCATGTTCTGATCACGTGCGCCACGCCCTGAACCATGTTGTGCAGGGGTGTAGACAATTTTCACTTCTTTAAATAAAGCCGATTGCCACCAGTCCATTTCAATCACATGCAAATCAGGCGGCAAATACCAAGCATTGCCCAAACCTGTATAAATAGGCATGGCAAATTGATGATTCAGCCATTTTAAGGTGGCTAAATCCATGTGGTCATAATGGTTATGGCTCAAGAAGACGGCATGAATGGTCGGTAAATCTTCCAGTGCAATCCCTGCAGGACAGGCACGTTTAGGCCCTCGCCCCTGTTTCGGACTGGCATGCTCTGCCCAGACTGGATCGGTTAAAAAGTTATACGGTCCAATTTGAATCAGCACCGTTGCATGCCCCACAAACCAAACTTGCCAATCATCCAAACTGGCGTGTGGACGTAATTGTGGCAAAGCACTTGGCGCTGTAAAAAATTGCTGTGCTTCTTGTTGCGGATTGACATTCCAACTGTTCGATTTGCGTTTTAGCAACCATTTCAATAAATCAGTTTGGCTGCGCCCCTCAGGACACGCAATCGGATTAAAAAACTGCGCTCCATCATAATGATTTGAAGGCAAAAACTGCAGCTTGGGTTTACGCCAAGTATGCGACCAACAGGCTTCCGTTGGCAGTTGAAAATGCTTTTGTTCCACGTTGTTCATGTAAGCCCAATAATATATAGCGCATCTACCATGATGCATTTTATCCTGATCTGTTCAGAAAAAAACACAGCTTTGGTTCATGTGTTGACTCTATCACGCATAGTAGCGAAATCAAGCAGGCAATTTCCTTTATGTTTTTGTTGTTTTGAGAAAAAAGTCGTATCGACAGCGGGTTAATGATCGGAAATTTACACCTCAGATAAACGAGGCTTTAGAAAAACCTAAATACGGGTATAGCAATGCGGGCTTAGCGTTTAGCAAAATATTGTTCGCGCCATTCTTTCCAGAAATACATCACAATCCCGAACATCACCACGGCAATGCCAATAAACGCATTCATGCTGATGTGTTCATTATTTAAGGTCGCACCTAAAATTAACGCGATGATGGGAGTCATCACATTACTTAAAGATACGGTTGAGGCATTTAAACGACGAATCAGCCAGAAATAACACAGCATGGCGACAATAGACGACATGATCATGGTAAATACAAAACCAATCATGGCTTGGCTGCTTGGCATTTGAGTCGGGAAATGCGACCAAATAAAGGGAATTAATAACAATGACCCTGCCGATGATACCAATAAAGAACCTGTGGCTTGTGACATCGGCTTTAAAGGAGCATTGATTTGTTTGACCCAAAAAATTGAGCTGATATAGGACAGCATACTGATAAACATCAACACCACGCCCCATGGATTCACTTTGCTGTCGGCAGAGTCTGCAAAGACAAAGCTGAGTCCTGCAATCGCAATTGCCATACCTGTCCACTGTAAGGCAATCAATTTTTGTGTGCGTAAAATCACATGACCAATCAAGCCTGCTATTAAAGGAGAAAAGCCAAAAATCAGCGCCATTAAGCCTGAAGTTAAATAATTGGCAGCCAAGTAAATAAATAGCTGTGCACCAATTAAATTCAGACTACCCGCCAAATAGCTTTTCATTGAGGTGTGATCAAAAGGCAGTGGATCGCGCATGAGTTTGAGCAAGCATAGCGCAATCACGGAAGCCCCAAAGTAGCGGATAATCAAGACCCACATTGGGTGAATTTCCTGCACACTCCAGACAATCGCCAATGGCGTGGTCGCCCAGATGAGTACCAATAAGGCATAAATACTGGCAGTTACCACAACAGGAGATGTATTCGTATTCATCGTTTGCTCAACATAAAATGGACACTTTTCTTCGGCAGATAAAAAACAGACCTAAGTTGCCTCAGGTCTGTTTGATATCAGTTCAAGCTTACTTCACCAATTTACGAAGGTCTTGGCTCACATCTAAATATTTGTCTGCTTCAAAAGTAGCTTGCTTGGCAATCAGCTTTTTCAAGTGACGCATATCTTTGGCTGAGTTGACGGTAATTCCGCCGACAATCACGCCATCGGTCACACCAAACAATACGAATGAAGACTCACTGCGTTTGGCAGCATCCATCTCACCACGCACATGCCATTCTGCTGCTGACATATCTCCTACAAACTGGTAGTTAATGTCGAGTTGATCAGTCCAGAACCAAGCAGGATTGGCTACAGGATGTTCCACGCCCATCACATGACGCGCGAAGATACCTGCTTGCAGGTTGGCATTTTCCCAAGTTTCTACACGACGATGGTTGCCACATTCACGCAGTTGTGATGCGACATCGCCCGCAGCATAAATGTCTGGGTTTGAGGTTTGACAGTTTTCATTCACATGCACGGCAAAGTCTGCATCTAAGCCTGCTTCAACTGCCAGTTGTGCGTTTGGAATAATCCCAATACCGTAAATCACCGCATCGGCACGTAGTTCTTCGCCACCTTCTAGGGTCACGACAATTTCTTCACCATCTAGCTTGCAATCTGCAATTTGCGTAGACAGACGTACATCAACTCCTGCCAATAACTGCTGTTGCAGTAAAAACTCACTCAAGATGAGTGGTGATGAACGTCCCATCACCATTGGTCCCATTTCAATGACAGTTACCTGACAGTCTTTAAAACGTGCTGAAGATGCCAACTCTAAACCAATCACACCACCACCAATTAAGATGATGCGACGACCCGCTTGCAATACAGGGACTAAGGCTTGCGAGTCTTCAAGATTACGCAACGTGTAAACGTGTTTACCTAAGGCATCAAAATTTGGCAAGCGACGTGCAGCACCGCCTGTGGCAAGTAACAACTTGTCGTAGGCAATAACCTCACCATTTTGCAATTCAACCGTATGTGCTTCGGCATTGATTTTGCTCACGCCATTGCCACGAATAGTGGTCACACCTAGTTCTGCCAATTTTTCTTCCGACAGAATCTCGATTTTGGTTTCTTCAGGACGCAAAATCACATCTTTAGACAACGGTGGACGCTCATAAGGCAAATGTATTTCATCGCCAATTAAGATGATGTTGCCTGCATATTGATTGCCGCGCAGCTCAAGAATGGCGCTCGCCCCTGCCTGACCTGCACCCACAATCACAATTGTTTCTACACTCATGGGCTTAACCTTTTAACTCGGCAGATACGATGCCAAAGCCCGCAATCCACTCACTAATATCTTCATAGCAATGCGTGGTCATTTCATACGCACCCAGTTCATATAACGCAGCAAAAGCAGCCATCCACGAACGGACTTCCTGACCACCACGACCACCATCTCGACGAATTTCAGCTTCGGTCATGGCTTCCATAGCCACAAAGTCTGCCTGTTTGAATTTTTCAAGCAAGGCAATATCCCACTCAGGGCTGAGCGGCACAGCCACAGAGGTATCACCTGCTGCAAGTTTTTGACCGACTGCAATCACTTTAGCCTGACGTGCATGACGTGCTTCAGGACTCGGATTACGACCTGCAATTAAAAATTCTTCAACTTCAGGCGGTACTGAACCCATTTGCGGTGTTGGTGGATCGTGCGACAAACCACCTGTACCTAAAACAAGAACACGTTCATTTTCAAGATTCAACGACTTGATAAATTGACCCACAGCACGCCCCAAAGCAATGGTACGCTTGGTGGTTGGCATCGGCGCTGCAGCGCCATTAATAAACACGGGAATGGTTGGATAACGATCTAGCTGCCCTTCACACAAAAAGTGTAATGGCTGAGTCACCCCATGGTCGGCCTGCATACGATACGAATATGCAACATCTACACCTTCATCCAACACACGGCGCACCATCGCCAAGGCTTTGTCTTCAGGCACATCAATACGGTTGTTGTCTTTGCCGTAGTCCCAGTCACCCGCAGCCGTAGCACGAATACCGACACAGAAACTTGGCATCAAATCGTAAAAGAAACCGTTGAAATGGTCTGGACCAAAGGTAATGATCAGGGTTGGATCGTATGCTTTGACTTCGGCAGAAAGTTGCTCAAAGGCAGCACGAACTTTTTGTTCTTTAGATTGATCTTGCGGTGTTGCAAATTCCATTAAAGGACTGTGCGATGCACAAATGAGTTTAACGGCCATGAAAGACTCCTAAATAAGGAAGGCAGCCCAGAGAAAGGCTGCCGATTCGTCTATTGAATTTAGACTCAATTTTATTCGTCAAAAAAACCTGCACGTGGTTGACGCAAACCACGAATACCCAAACCACATTCTGCATTGATCAGAACGCCAGTCAGCGCACGGTTATTTTGACGCGATGCCAAGAGCACATACGAACCAGTCATGTCTTCTGGCTCAGGCAAGAAATTCAGCGGCATACCGCGTGCAATTTTTTCAGGATCACGTGCATCGAGTAAGCCTAGGTTTTCCTGACCTAAAGATGCTGCGCCCTTAATATTGACATTCATCGCTGAAGGCGCAACAGCATTGACACGTACTTTAGGTGCCAATTCATAAGCCAACTCTTTCATGATGCCAACACCTGCATGTTTAGATGCAGTGTAAACAGGACCACCGCCTGAAGAATACAGCGCAGAATTGGATAAGGTTAAGATGATAGAACCTTCAGATTTCACCAACTCATCCAGTGCTGCTTTTGCCCCCAAGATTAACGCCTTGGTATTGATGCCCATGATTTCATCAAAGGCTTTTTCAAGCTGCTCACCAGAAGTATTGACGATATCTGCGTAGTGATCCCAAATCCCTGCATTGCCAATAAAGCAATCCAGCTTTCCAAAACGCTCCACAGTGGCCTGCACAGCACGGACATTGTCTGCATAGTTGGCAACATCACCAGCGACTGCCACGATTTGATCACCAAAACGTTCTTTTAAGGCATCGACTTTAGATTGTGAGCGCTGTAACACGCCCACATGCGCACCTTCTTCAAGAAAGCGCTCGACCAAAGCCCAACCTAAACCAGAACCGCCACCTGTAATCAGTGCCACTTCGCCTTTTAGCCAACCCATGCTTACTCTCCTGCCATTTCTACATATAATGCGCCGTCTTCAACCACCACAGGGAAAGTTTGAATCGGGTCGGTGGCTGGCAAGCATAATGCTTGACCAGTCTTTAAACAGAAACGTGCAGAATGCAGTGGGCATTCAACTGTGCCATCATCTTCAAGATAACCTTCAGACATTGAGGCATTGCCGTGTGAACAACGGTCATTCATGGCAAAGAACTCACCACCGTTGTTGAATACTGCCAGTGCTTCAATACCGTTCACACCGCAATCCACTTTTAACGCTTCGCCTTCGTCTAATTCGTCAACTTGGCAAACAAAGATTTTATTCATTAGAAGAATACACTCAGGTTGTGTGAGTTATAGGTTACTTGGTCAAGTACAATCTTACGGTTGAAGATCTGGAAGCCTAAGCCACCTTCAACACGACGGATTTTGTCATGGCGCTTACCACAGTAAATAGTCACGTCTTTCTCTTTTTGAGTACGGTACAACAAGTAAGTTACGTGTACGTCGTATTCACCTTCGACCTCTGTCGCTTCAACAATCACGTTGCTGACCATATGCGTGGTACGTGACGGAGGTTCTTCAGCCCATGCCATACCTGTTTCCAGACGTGCAACACGGCGCTCAAGCAAGTGTTTGTTGTCGTTGAACACCCAAGTTGTAGGTGGTTCAACTGAACGACGACGGTCACGGGTTTGCGCATTTGGTGTGGTACGCAAGGTATAAGAAATGTCTTCTGCCATGAGGTCTAACCACTCACGGAATTTCCAGTCGTCCAGCAATTTTGCTTCGCGATACAAGAATTGGCTCACTTCATGTTGAAGTTCTAAACTGATTTGACTCATTTCATTAGCTCCTTCTCGTATTCGTCAGCTGCTTTTTCAACGTCTTCCCATTTTTCATGGATCAGCAAGTCTGCCCAACGGCGGTACATACCACGTGCTGCAGTTTCAGAGAAAATGTAGTTGGTGATTCCTGGAATACCATCTTCACGTACTTTTTCGTTGCCTTTACCCATTTCGACAATGAGCTTGTTTTGACGTGCTTTATAGCCGCGCAATACTTTTTGAATTTCAATCCAGTTTTCAGAGTCATCTTGCTCTAAGAAACCTGCAGGACCGAAAGCACGTGTTGCAGAACGCTCAAATGCTTCTTTCACGTCTTGAGGTGCTTCAGCATCGGCAATACAGAATGCCCATACTTCAGTTTTGTTTGGACCACGTGGATGCCATACGCGCAGTGTTGCAGTACCGTTCAACCAAGACAGTGTTGGGAACATGGTGTTGTGACCTGCAAGACGTAAAGCACGTACTTCGCCTAAACGCTCTTTCACTTCTTCGTAAGTTTCGCGGAAGTAATTGGCAACTTCACCATCAACCCATACGTTTGCATCTGGTTTTTCTGTAAAGAAGAAACCTGAACCGTGACCACGTGAACCATACTGAATTGCATCTTTGGCAGTTTCCCAAACAGGACGAGCTGTTTGCGCTGCACCTAATTGTTTGGTGCTGTCATCATCTGGTTTTGCACCAAGTACCTGAATGGCAGAGGCGTGTGAGAACAAAGCGTGATATTGGTCAGAAGCAAACTGTTCTGCAGCAAATTTCCAGTTACAGTCAATTTCCCACTTGTGTACGCCACCAATAATTTCAGTACCACCCGGACGACGGTCAATCACGCCATCTAAGTACCAAGCGATGTCGCCCATATATTCTTCTAGGTCTGGAGTGGTTTCATCCCAGCAACCAAAGATCAAGCCTTTGTAAGACTTCACGCGGTTCACTTCCACCAAGCCCCATTGCTCTTTACAAGCACCTTGTGGATACGCACGTTCTTCTAAAGGAATATCTTTGAGTGAACCATCAATACCGTAAGACCAACCGTGATATGGGCAAGTAAATGCACGAGTATTACCACAGTCTGCAAAGCTCACACGCATAGAACGGTGACGGCACTGGTTTAAAAATGCTTTGATTGAACCGTCTTTTTGACGTGCCACAATAATTGGATCTTCACCCATGTAGGTGTTGAAGAAGTCGCCAGCTTTAGGAATTTGGCTTTCATGACACAGGAACAACCACGTACGGCCGAACACACGTTCAAGTTCTAATTCGTAGATATCTGGATCTGTATAAATAGATGGAGTGATACGTCCATTTTGTGCATCGACCAAAGCGTCGATTTCGCGCACATCAATTTTTCCACTCATGAAAAGCTCTCCTGTGACCAACAACGGCACAAAGTAAATAGACTCAACTTTTGATGGATAATGGTTTTTTAGGGACGTTTAGTGAAATATTTTTTTTGTTTCAATTAATAGTTTTTATAGATTAATCCAGCATTATATTTTGCATTTAAATCGTTGCATAATGATGAAACCCTATTTACTTCGTGAATGACACAATAATTCTCACCGAATAGTTGTTTATAGATCATTCTTTTATTAATCTATAATTAGACATATTTTGAATTAATCTTTGGAATGGTTGTATGGAATTACGTCACCTTCGCTACTTCATTACCGTTGCTGAAGAACTCAACTTCAGTAAAGCCGCACTTAAACTTTATACGGCTCAACCTTCGCTGAGTCAGCAAATTAAAGATTTAGAAGAAGATGTCGGCGTTAAGCTACTCAACCGTACCAAACGTAAAGTCGAGCTAACCGAAGAAGGTGCTGTATTTTTAGAACAGGCGCGTCTGACTTTGGCGCAAGCCGACAAAGCGGTTGCCATGGCGCGTCAGGTGTCACAAGCCAAACAGCAAATGCTGCGCATTGGCTTTGTTCCTGTGGCAGAAATGAAAATTTTCCCTTTTGTACTGCCTAATTTACGAGTACAAAACCCAGATTTAAAAATTGAATTGCTGAGCCTAAACAACACTGAGCAAATGAAAATGATTAAAAAAGGTGAACTCGACATCACCTTTACCCGTCACAATATCAACAGTGATGAAATTGAGAGCCAGTTTGTACTGCGTGAACCGTTAATTTTTATTTTGCCCAAAGATCATCCGTTAGCAAAATACGAACGCATTCCTGTCAAAGCATTGAATGGTATTGATTTTATTATTCCTTCGGCAGAAGCTTCGTATAATCTGCATCACCTGATTGTCGATTTTGCCAAACAGCACAACATTGAACTAAACATTGTGCAAAAAGCTGACAACATTTTATTTAATATCAACTCGATTGGTATGGGCTTGGGTTGCACCATTTTACCGGGCTATGTTGCTCCGCTAACCATGGAAAATACCGTCATCCGTCCACTTGATGTAGAACTTCCACATTTAGATTTATACGTCAGCTACGGCAAAAACAGCCATTCCGCTGCGGTACAGAAATTTATGGAACTGCTCACACGTGTGTTCTATTTGGACATCAACCGCGAACAATAATTCTAAAACCACTCGCGTTTTTCAACCTTTCAAAAGTGCTTGCTGCTTGATGTAGTAAGCACTTTTTTTGTGCATCCTAAATGCTAAAACAAAGCTTTAGACTTAAGTCTAAACTTATTTTTTTAATCTTTTTCTGAACTACTGCTCATTCTTACACTCAAACATTCGCATTTTTGCAGTCTGCTTTTTCCTCGCTTCGCTACCACATTTCCTGCAAATTACAACTTAAGTCTAATAAGTTAAAATAGGCACCCCATCGCTATTTTCTAAAATTAAGCCGATGATAACAGGCAGTAACACCTTTAGATTGCACATCCAGAAAGGATCAAGAATGATAAAAACACCCTTCAGCAGAATGAAAACAGGGATTCAATATCGTCCTTATTTTTTTATCAGTTTTGTGATTACCATTGTGCTGTATGCTATTTTTCAGACCCTCACTGCATGGTCATGGTCAAGCTGTTTATTGATTAGCTGGAATATCGCGATTTCCTGCTATTTGGTTTTAACCATGCGCAGTTTGTGGCACAGCGATCATGCACATATTTTACAACGTGCCCAACAACAAGATGCCAGCAAATGGCTGATTTTATTCTTGGTATTTCTAACCTTAGTGATGTGCTTTATTGCGATCATTGTCGAGGTGAATTTATTTGCACAAAGTGAGTTTGTGCGCATGGGACATTTTATTTTATCCATTACCACTATTTTATGTGCTTGGTTTTTTATGCACACCATTTTTGCGATTCACTATGCGCATGACTATTATTTGGCACTGCAACAGCAGCAAGAAGGTGGTTTGGATTTTCCCAAGACGTCGCATCCAACCTATCCTGACTTTTTATATTTCAGCTATGTGATTGGTACATCTGCACAAACCGCCGATGTCTCGATTAGCTCACAACCCATGCGGGTACTGAACACGCTACATATTATTTTGGCTTATAGCTTTAATACCACTATTTTGGCAATTTGCATTAACTTGGTCGCGAGCTTTATTCAGCACTAAATTGGGTACATAAAACATCCATAAAAAAGGATGGCAAATTGCCATCCTTTTTTACCTCACTGCGCTTAATTTACGCCACGTGCAGTTAAGTAGTTTTTAATCACAGTGTTAAATTCTTCCGCTTTTTCAACCTGTGACCAGTGACCACATTGGCTGAAAATGTGTGCATCGGCATGTGGCACAACATTTAAAATGTCCCATGTACGCGATACTGGAATCACTACATCCTGCGTACCGTGAATCAGTAAAACAGGTACTGTGATGTCTTTCATTTTGTCAAAATCGAGTGGGAACTCAAAACGGTCACGGTCACGTGCGCCAACCACATCCATTAAACGGTCTGACGCATAGTCATTTTTTGCAGAAGCAAAACGAACCTTAACCAACTCATCTGTAATCAGGTCTTTGTTCACTACAAACATCGACAATGTTTTTTTGATGCCTTCTTCGGTCAAGACAGGATTCGCATGTGCTTTAAGCGCTGCAGTCTGTTTTGCACCACCTGTACCCATAGACACAATACCAAGTACACGCTCTGGGTAGTCCAATGCCAATTGGAATGCCAACCAACCACCGAGCGAGTTACCCACTAACCATGTTTTTTCAATGCCCAATGCATCTAATGTACGCACTGCATGATCTACCCAAGCACGAATACCATAAGCAGTGTTTGGAGCAACCACAGTCTGACCATAACCAATGGTATCAATTGCGATACAACGTGCTTGCTCACCAATTTGTGGCAAGTTTAACCACCAGTTTGCCGCAGCAGATACACCTGTGCCTGAACCGTGTAAAAATAGAATAGGTGTACCTTCACCCACTTCGTGATAGTGCGTTAATTCGCCTTCGGCAGTTTCAATCCATTTATCTTCTAAGCCAAAGAATGGATCTGTTGTATAGTCAGGGATTTGAACAGTGCTCATATATACTCCTCGTACAGTCTTTAGCTTGCGTTTGGCTCTAGGTATAGAATTTGACGTCAAGTGGACTCATTCAACATTACTTTTTACAGGCTTATATTACCTGTTCACACAGCATCAACTGATACAAATTTACGATCACAACCCATAAAAAAACGATTAAACAACTCTTTGAATTTTATAACTTTAATAAAATAAAAGTCTTAATTTATATAAGGTATTTATTCAGTAAATATTAAAAAAAGAGCGACTATAAAAAGCCGCTCTGATTTTTATCTAGCTTTAGAATTTATAAGTGTAAGTCGTGGCGATACGGTGTTCTTCTAAGTCATTCGCAAAGTTAAAGTTGGTATCGATGAACATGTACTGAAAACCAAGTCCTTTAAGTTTACCTTCAGGCACAACATAATTTACGATTACATTCGTTTCGTTTTCTTTACCCTCTTTAAGCGACTGACCAGCATTGTTGGTTAACTTATGGTAAGTACCATCTATATTATCACCGCGAAAATGACGTACTGTCGCTGTTAAACCAGATACACCCACATCGGCAAAATTATAGGTATAACCCAAACTCCAAGAACGCTCATCTTTACGAATGAAGCTCGCCACAGACCAGTTGTCTAAGTAAGGCTGCGGCACCCACCCGCCCAAGGTCGGGAACATTGGGGCTTTTGTACCGTGCTCACCAAACATTTGTTGATAACCTAACTGTACAGTGTGCATCCCATTGTTGATTTTTGCACCCGCAGACACGGCCTGGCTGTCAATATTGCCATACAGCTTGTCACCCGATTCGCTGTTGTCAAAATAGCGTACATGGGTATCCAGCTTAGTTTTTTCAGCCAAAGTCGTTTTATAGTTTGCAGCGACATAATGTTGTTGATAGATGTTGGTTACATCCGCATACCAATAACTTCCACCTACTTTAGGGGTAAATTGATGATCTACTCCCACAAGATACATGCCATCGTCTGTGCTTAATTTATTCGCTTCAGCAGCAGAAAAATTATTTTGAGGGAACAACGTAAAATCTTGGTATTGGTTATCATAACGTGCATTAATACCGTCTAAATAAGCCAAAGTTAATTTAGTATCTTTTAAATCCTTTGATTCTAACCATGCACCGCTATAAGTCGTTAACAATTGACGCGATGGGTCAAAAAACACCACAGGTGACATTGGTAATAAGTCACCTACTTTTAATTCAGTTTCAGAAAATTTAACTTTTAGAGTTGCACCGACCTTACCAAAATGATCTTTTGACTCTTTACCATCATGCGGCAAAACCCAGTCTGCATTTTTATCACGACCATTGAGTTTTACTGCGTGTTGAACCAGAAGATCAGCACCCACCTGAATTACGCCTAAATCGTGATAACCCGATTTAGCATCCAAGGTGACTGCTTGTGACCATGAACCAAAGTTCCCCGCAGGGTTGTCTTTAATTTGACGATCTAAATAAAAATTCTTAAATTTAAGTTGAACATTGCTGTCGTCAATAAAATCTGCCTGAGTTGCAGTTGTCCCTAAAGTTGCTGTCGCAGCAAAAAGTGCTATCCATAAATTGTGACGATGCATGCGTTTTTCCTATTCATCCAATAAGCGAATCTGGGCATCATGCAAAACTCTTGTCATGAAAAAAATCCGACCACAGTATTAAGCTTTTCTACAAATTCAGCACTTTCTGTATCGAGCAGCTTTTTTCCAAGTTTTTTAATTCTTTTTAACGATAAAAAATTAAGCTCAAAATCCTCACTAAATGAATTTTTATTTGAATTCACTGCTTAATTTAGGTGAAAAACGCTGTTATTTTTTGCATCATGTGAAGGATTAATCTTTTTTAACTTTAAACCCATGTGTTAGCGTTATTTTCTATAAACCCAACTTATAAGAAAAACATTTTAATCAGCACAAAATTCAGCACATTTTACATCTTTCACAGCATAAAAAAGCACCCCAAACGCATTTGGAGTGCTTAATTCAAGTCTGCTTTATATTAAAAACTTAGGCTTGCATTTCACGTGCTTTAGACATAGTCAATGCCAAGTCTTCAATCATATCTTCCTGACCGCCCACCGTACCGCGACGACCAAGCTCAAGTAGAATTTCACGCGCAGATACTCCATATTTTGCTTCGGCACGTTTTGCGAACAATAGGAACGATGAGTAAACACCTGCATAACCTAAAGTTGCTGCATCACGGTCTGCACGAATTTGATGCGTCATCATTGGAATGATCAAGTCTTCAGCAATATCCTGCACTTTAAACAAGTCCACACCTGTTTCCATTTGCATACGGTTTGCGACCGCTACAAACAATTCAAGTGGTGTATTACCTGCGCCTGCACCTAAACCAGCCGAAGCCAAGTCAACACGGGTTGCACCTGCGGTCACAGCCGATACAGAGTTCGCAACGCCCATGCCCAAGTTATGGTGACCATGGAAACCAATTTCGATGTCTGAGGCGAGGTTGGCACGTAAAATACCTACGCGATCAGTCACATCTTGAGGCAACATATAGCCTGCAGAATCTGTTACATAGATACAGTTTGCACCGTAAGACACCATTTTTTGTGCTTCTTCGAGCAATTTTTCTGGAGAAGCCATGTGCGCCATCATCAAGAAGCCCACAGTGTCCATACCCAGTTTACGTGCTGCAGTAATGTGCTGTTCAGAAACGTCTGCTTCAGTCGAATGTGTCGCCACACGAATGGTTGCCACGCCTACATCATGCGCCATTCTCAAATGATCAACTGTTCCAATACCTGGCAGTAATAGTGCAGAAACTTTTGCCTGTTTCAGGTTTGGAATCACTGCTTTCAGATATTCTTCATCAGTAGCGGCTGCAAAACCATAGTTCACAGAGTTACCACCTAAGCCATCACCGTGTGTGACTTCAATTAAAGGCACACCTGCATCATCCAAAGCAGTGGCAATCGCAACCATTTGCTCTGGCGTGGTTTGATGGCGCATTGGGTGCATACCATCACGTAAAGTCATATCATTAATAATAATCTTAGACATTTTGGTATTCCTTAAGCTTCAGCAGTTTTGAAAACGTGTTCTGCAAACATTTCTGCAGTACGTGCAGCCGCTGCAGTCATAATGTCTAGGTTACCTGCATATTTAGGCAAGTAATCACCCAAACCTTCAACTTCCAAGAAAATTGAAACACGGTTGCCATCAAAAACAGGGCCGTTTACAAGTTTGTAACCCGGTACATATTTTTGCACTTCTTTGATCATGGCATGCACAGATGCTGTAATCGCTGCCTGATCTGGCTTACCTTCTACCAAGCAGTGAACGGTATCACGCATCATTAAAGGTGGCTCAGCTGGGTTAATGATGATGATGGCTTTACCTTGTTTTGCACCGCCAACTTCTTCAATCGCGCCTGCAGTTGTACGGGTAAATTCATCAATGTTTTTACGTGTACCCGGCCCCACAGATTTAGTTGATACCGTTGCAATAATTTCACCGTATTCCACAGGTTGAACACGAGAAACTGCAGCCACCATAGGAATTGTTGCCTGACCACCACAAGTCACCATGTTGACGTTTGGCACTTCGCCCGCTTGTAGCAACGCTTCAAGGTTCACTGGTGGTACGCAGAATGGGCCAATTGCTGCAGGCGTTAAGTCAATCATCAACACGCCAAGTTCATTCAGTTTGCGACTGTTTTCTGCATGCACATAAGCGGAAGTTGCATCAAAAGCAATTTTAATGTCATCTTCAAGTACGTGAGGAAGAAGACCATCTACACCGTCACTTGTGGTTTTTAAACCCATTTTTGCCGCACGAGCTAGACCTTCAGATGTTGGGTCAATTCCCACCATCCACACAGGCTCTAACCATTCACTGCGTTGTAATTTATAAAGCAAATCTGTACCAATATTACCTGGACCAATCATTGCACATTTAATCTTTTTCATGCATGTACTCTCTTAGAATCTCGATTTATTCCGCAGCAAACGCAGCTGTCACTGAACCAAAGCCTTCAATTTCGACTTTAAATTCTTCACCTGGCTGTGCAACAACCATAGGACCTAAAGCACCAGTTAAGATGATGTCGCCTTTTAACAATGGACGACCACGGCGCACCATTTCATCGGCTAACCACACGGCAGCGTTTAATGGATTTGCTAAACAAGCTTTACCCACGCCTTGAGAAACTACTTCTTCACCACGGGTCATCACCATTTTGCAGTTCACCAAATCCAGATTTTCTAGCTTGACTGGTTTTGAACCTAGAACGAATGCAGCAGAAGATGCGTTATCGGCCACGGTATCAATCAAACTAATTTTCCAGTTTTCAATACGGCTATCGACCACTTCAATGGCAGGCAAGGCATATTCAGTCGCGCTGATAATATCCGCATACGTGTGTTTTTCTTTGGTTAGATCTTGGTTAATCACCAATGCAATTTCTGCTTCTACTTTTGGCTGAATCAGCAAACCTGCAGGAATCGCTTCACCATCACCATAAGCCATATCGGCAAACAACATGCCAAAGTCAGGCTGATCTACACCCAGTTGTGCTTGAACCACTTTAGAGGTCAAACCAATTTTACGCCCCACCAAACGACGACCTTCTTTTAAGGCACGTTCGGTATTCACTTCTTGAACGGCATAGGCAATATCTACGTCAGCACTTTCACCACCAAGTTCTGGGCGGATTGGCGCAATCGCAGTTTGAGAGAGTTCGGCAGTACGTAATGCTTGCGCAACTGATTCAACAACAGCAGAATTCGACATCAATGTTTCCTTAAACTGCAAAAATTGGGCATATACCCCGAGATGTTGGAAAGGTAATAATAGAAAATAGGGATGATGACCCCGATCTTGTCCATTCTCAGGACAAGCTATCCAGCTCAGAGGTATGTAAACTGATTAAGAATCGGAAAAATGGCGGGTTTATGCCAATACTTATTTTCTTTTTTTCAATAGCTATTAGCTATTAATCTATTTTTATAAAAAGCAAGCAAAACAGTTGTCTGTAGGCTATGACATTATTTTCCGAGTCATTGACTCGGCAATTCGCAGCAATCTTAAAATGTCTTAATCCTAACTTTAGACTAAAAGCTAAGCCTTTTTATGACGCTCCCAAAAGTACATAAAAAAAGAGCAACCTGAAATTTTTCAAGTTACTCTAATTTCAAATTCATCTAAATTGTTTTACTGGGTTTAACTCGCCTGACGTAAACGATATTGCTGCACTAAAAAATCATGCAAACTCGGCACATCATCTGCAATGGTTAAAGGCTGATAACGCTGCAACACCTCTACACTATGCACGCCATAACTCACGCCTACACGCGGCATAGCAATATTTTGTGCCATTTCTAAATCGTAAGAAGTGTCACCCACCATAATCGCTTGCCCGACCTGCACATCGGTACTGCTCAAAATTTCCTGCAGCATTAAAGGATCAGGTTTAGATTTGGTTTCACTTGCAGCACGTGTCGCCACAAACAAATCCTGACTTTGGGTTTGCGCCAACACTCGGTCTAAACCTTTACGGCTTTTGCCTGTTGCCACTGCCAATTTCAGTCCCAAACCTGACAACTCATCGAGCATATCTGCCACACCCTCAAACCAAGCATCGGTTTTTGAGTGTTCGACATAGTGTTCTGAATAGCACTGCAAAATCGCTTGATGCAGCTCTGGCACTTCAGGAAATAAACGCTGTGCCACTTCAGGCAAACCCAAACCAATAATACTTTTAGCCGCAGCATCGGTCAGGGGTTGCTGAAATTGTTGTGCTGCGAACTGCAAACTCGCCACAATTTGACCGACGGAATTAAATAAGGTGCCATCCCAATCAAAAATGATGAGTTCTACAGGTTTGTTCATATTAGATTCCTAGATTTGATTCGGCTTTTAAATTCCCTCGCTTTACCTTAACTCAAAAGGATAAACGACCAAGAATCAGCACATATATCACAACAAATATTCGATACGCGAAGGGCGACATGGATGTCGCCGTTTCGCTGTGGCACAGAGATGTTCCATCAGCGAAACAAAAGTTTTTTGTTACTTTTCATCTTTGAAAAGTAAGGCATAGCCTATACACCAAAAATTTAAATTAAAAACTTTAAAATGTGGCAGTGAATTACCCCTGAAAACCTCATCTCCTTTTTGCGAAACAATGTTCCTCATCTTTAAAAAGAAGCAAGCTGCTATCGCACAACAGAGAGTTACAAAAATTAAAACTCAGGTGGCGCCGTCGGCTTATCCGCCTTTTGCGCTCTCAACTGCGCCACCAAACTCTGCATATCTTCAGGTAAAGGCGCTTCAATCACAGGATAGCCTGGAATTTCCAAACGCATGGCATGTAAGCACAAACGACGTGGCGCAGGACCCCGATATTCAGTTTGATGACCATATTTATCATCACCCACCAACGGATGCCCAATGCTTAAACCATGCACACGAATTTGATGGGTACGTCCTGACAACGGCGAAGCATATACCAAGCTTGCATGCATAAAACGCTCAGCCACATTCCACTGGGTTTTAGACTCTTTACCTTCTTTAGATACACGTACACGACGTTCGCCATTCGCCAATTCATAACGATGCAACGGCGCATCAATCAATTGTTGATCCAAACTCACCTGCCCTTTGACAATCGCAGCATAAGTTTTTTGGATTTTATGTTCGCGCAATAAATCTTGCAGGGTTTTTAAGGTACTGCGTTTTTTGGAAATCATCACCAAGCCTGAAGTATCACGGTCAATACGGTGAATCAATTCCAAATATTTTTTACCTGTCGCAGCACGTAAGCCTTCAATCAACCCGTAGGCAACGCCACTGCCGCCATGGACTGCAATGCCCGAAGGTTTATTCACCACCATCAAGCCTTCATCTTCATAAACCACACGGCTCAATAAACCCTGTGCCACCTTGTCTGAAATTGGAGCAGCACTGTCGTCTTTTTGTTCATAGCGAATCGGCGCCACACGAATTTGATCGCCAATATTCAGTTTGGTTTCTGCTTTAATGCGCTTTTTATTGACCCGCACCTGCCCTTCACGAATCAAACGATAGATGCGACTTTTAGGCACCCCTTTTAAACGACTAAACAAAAAATTATCGATGCGTTGACCCGCTTGATGCTCATCCACTTCAAACCAAGTGACACTTTGCCATTGTTGGGTAGAATTCATACAGTTAAGAGACCTAATAAAATACTAAAATTGATTAAAAACTGATCATTTAGGCTATGCTTTACACAAGAAACATAAGCTTAGCCCATAGGCAGATGATGCAAGGTTTGATATAGTCAGCGCACGGAAACCATCGTCAGTGGGTTCACGTTGAATCTTTTCAGGTTTTTCTGAAATAGAGCAATCAACCAACATCCCACTACATACGAGCAGGTCCCAAAAGAATTATGCCGACGCCGAAGGCTTATTATATCGGCAAAAAAGCAAACTGTTGCGTTTAATTGTACCTCAGGTACATAAATCAGTTTGCCTGAAAAAATATGTCGCCAACTCTAGTTGGTTTTTAAACGTAAACTGATACACATCAGATTAGTCGCACCCTGAAAACCACTTCAGGCTAAAGCGTTTGATGTATTGGATCTGCACAATTTGTAAAGATACGACGATAATTCCGTATCAAGACACTCTATCTATGAAAGAAGAGATGATCTTCGAGCAATGTGACAGTGAAAGTTACACACATCCAATACACCGCTCGTCCGCCAGTGAAGCGATCAGGTGACTTTATCCGTTTAAAGGTTAAAGCCGTATTGCCATCATCAATACGTGAATCATACACCGCAGCCCCACACAAAAAGGCCGGTAAAAAAAACTCAGACCACAATTGGTTTTTTTGAGATCTGAGCAGTTGATCCGTGATGCTTGATGTTCGCTACGTGTCTAGCGATTTTTTGCTGTGTATCACTATTAGGTGTTACACCCATGAAACGTATGTTGATTAATGCAACACATGCCGAAGAAATTCGCGTTGCACTTGTCACTGGTCAGCGTCTTTACGATTTCGATTTAGAAAATCGTACCCGTGAACAAAAAAAATCGAATATCTACAAAGGTCATGTGACCCGTGTAGAACCTTCTTTAGAAGCCGTATTTGTTGAATACGGTGCAGGTCGCCAAGGCTTCCTGTCGATGCGTGAAATCGCAAACTCTTATTACAAAGCCGACCCTCGCCAAACTTCTAATATTCGTGAACTGATCACTGAAGGCACTGAGCTTTTGGTACAGGTAGAAAAAGAAGAACGTGGCAACAAAGGTGCTGCGCTCTCTACCTTCATTTCTTTGGCTGGTCGTTATTTAGTGCTTATGCCAAATAACCCGAAAGGTGGCGGTATCAGTCGTCAAATTTCAGGTTCTGTGCGTGAAGAACTCAAAGAAATGTTGGCATCTTTAAACGTGCCACGCGGCATGAGCGTGATTGTACGTACTGCGGGCATTGGTCGTTCACAAGAAGAATTACAGCTTGATTTACAACACTTGCTTGACCTTTGGGCGCAAATTCAAAACACCGCAAGCTCTGGCCCATCGCCAATGTTGGTACACCAAGAAGCAGGTGTGGTGACACGTGCGATTCGTGACTACTTACGTGATGATGTTGCCGAAATTTTAATTGACTCAGAACAAGCTTATAACGAAGCCTATAACTTCGTAAAAGCCGTGATGCCACGTCAATTAGACAAGCTAAAAACCTATACTTTAAATGAGCCGCTATTCGCGCATTTTGGCATCGAAAGCCAAATTCAAACAGCTTATGAGCGTGAAGTGAAATTGCCTTCAGGCGGCTCAATTGTCATTGACCAAACTGAAGCATTAGTTTCAATTGACATCAACTCGGCTAAGTCTACCCGTGGTCAAGATGTTGAAGATACTGCGCTTAATACCAACCTTGAAGCTGCCGAAGAAATTGCGCGTCAATTGCGTTTACGCGACATCGGTGGTTTGGTGGTCATCGACTTTATCGACATGACCAAAGACCGCAACCAACGTATGGTTGAAGCCAAACTTCGTGAAGCAACACAAAGTGACCGCGCACGTATTCAATTTGGTCAATTATCACGTTTTGGTTTAATGGAAATGAGCCGTCAGCGCTTACGTCCATCACTTGAAGAAGCGACTGGTTACGTTTGCCCACGCTGTCACGGTACAGGCATGGTACGTGACCTACGCTCTCTTTCACTTTCAATTATGCGTAAAGTGGAAGAAATTGCCCTGCGTGAACGTCATGGTGAAGTTCAAGTCGAAGTACCTGTTGAAATTGCAGCATTCTTACTGAATGAAAAACGTCACAGTCTGGTTTACCTTGAGCAAACCTCAAATGTGCGTGTGACTGTATTACCTCACCCACACTTAGAAACCCCGCATTACGAAATTTCGTATAATCCTGAAGGCTTTGCACCAACCAGCTATGAACGTACTGAAGCAACTCGTTCAAGCGAAAAAGAGTTGGGTTATGAATCTTCTGAATGGCATTTAGAAGAAGCCGATCAAGCGCACAGCCACGCTGCTGCACCTGCGGCAGAAAAAACCTCTGCAAGAAAACCACAAGCAGCACAGCAAAATAAAGCATCTGCACAACAGCAGCTTGCACCTGCGGCAGCTACAACAGCTGCAAGCCCATGTGCATGGTTAGAAAACCTGTTTGTTCAAAAGCAAGCCAGCACTATTGATCAAGCACGTAGTGCCAACAATGCTGCAGCAGCCATTGAGCAAATGGTAAATAGCGGTGCTGTGAGCCGTGGTCAGTTTGGTCAAATTGCAACTGCGTCTACTGCCCCTGCTGCAAGCAGTCAAAATGTGTACCTTGCACCATCAACAGTGGCACAAAAAACTGAACGTGACTCTGCAGATAAATCTGCTGAACGTGAAGACAAACCTGCTCCGCGTCACAACAACAAAAAGCCGCGTCACAGCAACAACAATAACAAGCACAAAGAGCAACGTGAGCCGCAAACTCAGCACGATAATCAACAACATCAAGTGCATGAAGAAGTGGTTCAAATGTCGCGTCAGGAGCAACGTCAAGAAGCGCGTGAAAACAAACGCAACTCTCGTCGTCAGCACAACAATGACCAAGCACCGCAGCAGCAAGAAGCTCAAAATAACAATGAGCAGCAAAATGCCGTGCCACGTCGTGACCGTCGTAACCAGCCTCGTCCAGAACGCCCAAATCGTCACCGCGACCCAAGCGTATTGAATGAGCAAGCACCTACCGCAGTGGCTTCTAATCAGCCAAAAGTGGACTTAATTGATGCACCGCGTCAAGAGTTCAACACGACGGCTTTGGTAGTGAATGTCGATCAAGCTCAAACTGAAATTGTGGCATTGAATGCTGCGCCAGTAGCGGCTGAACCAGTGACAGCAGTAGAAGCAACTGTGCTTGAAACGGTTACTGAACCAACTCAAGCTGTTGCAGTGGTAGAAGCTGCAGCCGTTGTTGCAGAAGAAACAGCTGCACCTGCGGAAGCTCAAGCACAACCGACTGCGCCTGCAAAACGTGCCAGCAATGACCCGCGTCAGCGTCGTCGTCAGCAACGTGAAGGTCAAGCGCAGCAAGTAACTGCACCAAAGTTAACACCTTCACAGGTGCCAACTTTAGCGCAATACAGCATTGGTAGCCTGATTCGCCACGTCTATGGCGAAGATTGTTCAGTTCTGATTGAACAGTTTGGTTTAATTCCAACGTTCAATCGTGCTTTGCAGAAGTTCACTGACGAGTATGCTGCAAGCCTTGTTAGCACTGCGCCTGTGGCAGAGAAAAAACCTGTCACTCGTGATGTGGAAGTTGCCAAAGCTGCTCCTGAAGCTGAGCCTGCACCTGTGTTAGACCTAACACCACCAAAACCTGTGTCAGATAAGCGTGTTGCCAACGATCCGCGTGAGCGTCGTCGTTTAGCCAAACAAGCTGCTGAGCAAGCCTTGGAACAAGCCAAGCAAGCACAGGCAGTAGAAAAAGCTGAAGCAGAAAGCACACCTGCAGCAGAGCCAACGACTGAAGTTGTGGCAGCTACAGAAGGATCTGTAGAAGCAAACTCTACTGCAGAAACGTCTGTAGCGCTAAGCACAGAAGTCGAAGCAACTACAGAAGTAAACCCTGAAGTAGAGGCTACAACTGAAGCTACTCAGCCAGAGTTGAACGCGCAAGACGACCTTGCACAAACTGTCACTGAAACTGCAGCAGCGCAAGAAGAAACTGCCGTTGAAGTGGTCGCACCTGTACAAGTGGAATTAGCAGTAGATGACCCAGTCGAAACTGCTGAATCTGAACAGGACAAAGCAGAAAAAGAGAAAACTGCACGTCCGCGTCGCCCACGTGGTCGTCCACCTAAAAAAGTAACTCCGCCAACTGAGTCGTAATTCGCACTTTTGCAGCGGAATAAAAAAATCCAGTCATTTTAATGGCTGGATTTTTTTTGCTACTTTAGAGCCAACGCGGTGCTGACTTAAATTTAAGCGAGCTAATTTGAACTTAGGTGTTTTTGATTTTTAACAGCTTTTATAAAAACATCAGTCAAAGCTAAAAATTAGGTTGATTGCACTAGGACTAAGGGATTACAAAACAATAAGACGCGATGCTTTGCAGATGCAACGGATGATGACAAAAACAGGATTCTTATGAACCAGATGACAAAAAGCGATTTAATTGGCTTAACGGATGTTGCGGCAAAAATTCCGCAGTTTATGACTAAAGTGCCTCACCTGATCACAGGGTTAAAGCAAGCCTATTTACGCACACCCAACACGCCTGCAGGCTTAGGTCTAGCATTTGAAAAAGCCGTGCATCGTAACCCGCATGGCTGTGCACTAGTGTTTGAAGATCAGCAGTACAGCTATTTGCAGCTCAACGCATGGGCTAACCAAATTGCACATTACTATTTAAGCATTGGCGCACGCAAAGGTGATGTCATTGCGGTGATGTTGGAAAATCGCCCTGAATTAATTGCCAGTGTCATTGGCTTAGCAAAAATTGGCGTTACCGTGGCTTTGGTCAATACCGCACAAGTTGCCAAAGTTTTGGCGCACAGCATCAATTTAGTCAAACCAATTGCCGTGATTGTGGGGGAAGAATGTCGTCAAGCCGTTGCCGATATTCGCCAAGAACTTGAGCTTACAGAAAATCGACTGTATTGGTTTGCAGATCAAAATACCCGTACCGATGCTGGCACTGCCCCTGAAGGTTTTCAAAATTTAGCGCAATGCATTGCATCATTCCCAAGCTTTAACCCTGCCACCACACAGTCAGTACAGGGCAAAGATGGGCTGTTTTATATCTATACCTCAGGTACAACAGGCTTACCTAAAGCGGTGATTTTCACCAATAGCCGTTGGACGTTGGCTTATGGTACCTATGGTCATGTCTTGGGTTTAAATCAGGATGATGTGATGTACTGCACTCTGCCGCTGTACCACGCCACAGGCATTGTGGTGTGCTGGTGTGGCGTAATTGCAGGCAGTGCCACCTTTGCCATCCGTAGAAAATACTCCACTTCATGCTTCTGGCAAGATGTACACAAATTCAATGCCTCTGCGATTGGCTATGTGGGCGAATTGTGCCGTTATTTAATGGATGCGCCTGCTTCTGATTTAGAGCGTGGGCATCGTGTGACCAAAATGATTGGCAATGGCATGCGTCCTAATATTTGGAGCAAATTCAAAACACGCTTTGGTGTTCAGGAAATTCTGGAACTGTATGCGTCTAGCGAAGGCAACGTCGGCTTTAGCAATGTGTTTAACTTTGACAACACGGTTGGTTTTTCACCGACACCTTATGCGGTCATTCAGTTTGATAAAGAAAAAAATGAACCCGTACGCGATGCCAAAGGCAAATGCATGAAAGTCAAAAAAGGCGAAGTCGGCTTATTGATTGGAAAAATCACCCGTCGCTCACCGTTTGATGGCTACACCGACCCTGAAAAAAACAAGGCGGTGATGATGCAAAACGTGTTTAAACAAGGCGATGCCTATTTTAACACGGGCGATTTAGTCCGCGACATTGGCTTCCGTCACGCCCAGTTTGTTGATCGTTTAGGTGATACCTTCCGCTGGAAAGGTGAGAACGTATCCACCACAGAAGTAGAAAACATTGTCAGTGACTATGAAAAAATTGCTGAAGCTGTCGTGTATGGCGTTGAAATCCCACATACCAATGGTCGTGCAGGTATGGCTGCGATTACCTTAAACGAAGGCTGCCAGTTAGATGAACAAGACTTGCGTCAAATGCTGGTGGAGTTTAAAAAAGCAATGCCCGCTTATGCAGTACCCGTTTTTTTACGCATTCAAAAGCAAATGCAAACCACAGGTACATTTAAATATCAGAAGAACACCCTGAAAACTCAAGGTTTTGATTTAAAACAGTGTGATGAAAAAATTCTGGTGTTATTGCCAAACCAATCTGCTTATTGCGAGCTGACCCAAGAAATTTACGACAATATTCAACAGTATCAATATCGCTTCTAAGCCACTATGTTGCCTATTTTTTGATTAGATACGACAAATTTGTTGCATTTATAATCAAACATAGGCAACTTTTTTATTTTTTACTTGCGCTCGCTTCATATCTTGCTACAATACGCTCCATCAAACGAAGTGGTGCTTAAAACCCTCTGGTTTTTCTTGCACTTCACAATCAAGCCTGCTTGATTGCTGGTTCAGGGTCGTTAGCTCAGTCGGTAGAGCAGCGGACTTTTAATCCGTTGGTCCCGCGTTCGAATCGCGGACGACCCACCATTTCCTTGATCAACCTTAGATGGGTCGTTAGCTCAGTCGGTAGAGCAGCGGACTTTTAATCCGTTGGTCCCGCGTTCGAATCGCGGACGACCCACCATCTTCTTCAAGGTTGATACTTTAAAAATGATCATCGTCATTTTTACTCCTCTGGGTCGTTAGCTCAGTCGGTAGAGCAGCGGACTTTTAATCCGTTGGTCCCGCGTTCGAATCGCGGACGACCCACCATTCCTTCTAAAAAATCTTTAAATTACCAGTCATCACAGCACTATTCTGTGGATCGTGCAGTTTCGTAATTTACTATAGAATTCCCGTATTCTGCCCTGTTTGACTAACACTTTTATCCACTACACCTTGCTCAATTCAGTTGTAGACGATGTGCCATCATTGATAAATCATACTTTACACATCCCAAATAAAAACTTGATGTAAAAAAACAAAAGCCCAAAAGTTTTTCACGAATGGGCTAAGAATTGAATGAGCGAATAATTAACTTGCTCTGATTAAATGATAGTTTTGCGAAGGTAAGGGATTGCTTTTAAAGTATTCACGATTATTTTCTGTTGCAATCGCAATTTTGTTTTTATCCATAATTAAATTATGGTCTTGATCAACATTATAGTAAAAGTTCACCCCAGAGGCGCGTGCCACCACAATTTGATGCGCGTCTTCATCATAGAACCATAAATCTTTGCGGTATTTTTTTTTATTGTCGTAACTGATTTGCCCCGCATTGACAAAAATACGATGCGCTGTCCCATCAGGCAATAAGGTCAGAATATAATCGACTTTTCCGCTTTCGCACATAACAAACTTATCTTCACAGCTAATCTGAATGGTATAGCGTCCCACATAAGTCAGATGATTCTCGGGAATATGATGTTCCGTTGCAGCCGTTTGTATGGGTGCGATTGCCTGCCCTGCCACCTCAGTCAGTCTTTTGGTTTCTGCCTGTTCTGTATATTTTTGCACGGCAGCTTGCTCAAGTTGTGAATCATCGCATCCAAGCAATGCCACTGCACTCCATATTGAAACTGCGCAAATATTTGATTTAGCTGACACACTATCCCTCATATAGAGTGACCAGACTGAATACTCAGTCCTATTCAAACCACTGAATAGGCAGCTCGATGTAAGCCATGCTTTTCCTCAATCCTTTGTGGTCAAGCGCTTACTCTGCCCATCGCTTCTTTAGGATATTTTAGGTGGATGCTGGTTTAAGCAACACCAAATGTTACATAACTTTACTAATTGCCTTGCTTACCGCCCTTTAAAAACCCAAGTGCATCACCATTTTTATTTTATATATAGATGATGTGCTGTGAAGCTAAACATCAGCCTGTATTTATTTTGAATTTTAGATCTCTTAAGGAGAATTAGATGGCCAATGTTGGTTTATATCGTTCAAACCGCTCAAATATGATTGCTGGGGTTATGGGTGGTATTGCTGAACGTTTTGGTTGGAACGCAAATTTACTGCGCTTAATTTTTGTGATTGTTTCCGTGATGAGCGCTGCCTTTCCTGGCATTTTGGTGTATTTGGTGTTGTGGTTGGTGATTCCTAAACAAAACCAGTCGAATACAGCAAACTATACTCAGGGCTACACAAGACCTGTACGCACGGTCAATTCTGATCAAGACCGATAAATGGTATTGAAATTTTAAAGACTGACCACATGTAAGATTTATAGGTTTTAATCGTTCGCTGATTCACTCTTAGATATCCCTTATTTACACAGTTTTTTTCTTTTTCGCTACGATTGCTCCCCCAAGCATCGTAGCTTTTTTTTGCCTTTCAACCTGCAATATATTTTAAAAGTCACAGCATTTCAGGATTGAGTCGTGTTGAATACACATCGACAATGCGAGTCTATTAATTGGTCTTTACAGCAAGCTGTTGATTCAAGACGGCAATCATATCGGCACGGCTAATGATCCCCACCAAACGCTGCTGCTCTACCACAGGAATGTAGTTAAAAGAGCGCTCGACAAAGTACGGCACAAGGTCTTGAATACTCTGTTGCGGTTGCACCGTGACCACTTGGCGTAACATGATATGTTTCACTTGATGTTTCCAGCTATACGGCAAATCTGTTGCGTGTTTAAACCATTCCACTACTTCATACAGCGCCAAAGTTCCAACCAAATGTTGCTCTGTATCAATGACAGGTAAACTCATTAAATTCATGTGTTTGAATTTTTCTAAAGCACTGTGAATATCCTCATCTTGCTGCAAACTGACCACATCTTTACTCATAATATCGGCACAAGTCAGTGCTTGAGTTTGTCGTTCACTGGCTTTGTGTTGCGCTTCTAAAATGATTTTTTGTAAGTCGTATTCACTAATATCTAGCAACTGGGTTTGTGCATCTAAAACATCTTGAATATCTTGCGGCTGAATAGTGGCTTTTTGAGTAGGCGTTGGGTCTTGGGTACGTTGATTCAACTGTGGCGTTTGAGGATAAGGCTTGCCAATCATGCGGTTAAATACAATTGCAATCACCATCAGCAAAACTGAATTAAGCAGCACAGGATAAAAGATGAAGTGATAACCCAGCTCACGCACGGCATCTCCGCCAAGCACTGCGGTAATGGCCACTGCTCCACTCGGTGGATGCAGCGAATCGGTGGTCATCATCAAGAAAATAGATAAAGCCACAGCCACACTAAAGGCTTCGGTTAAATTTGGAATATATAAAGCACAGCTCACGCCCATAATTGCTGCAATACTGTTCCCAACTACAATATTCCACGGCTGCGCCAAAGGACTGGCAGGCACAGCAAACAACAATACCGAAGATGCACCCATTGGCGCGATATACCATGCGTTAATATCGCCCAACACCCACCAACTGATCAGGGAAGATAATGCCAAACCCAATAATGCGCCCAAACCACAAAGTAGGCGTTCTTTTAACGGCAATACTTTAAAATTGGGTTTCAGCGTATTCAGCCAATCAAGTTGTGAATGAAACACGGGCAGGCAATCCAGTGGTGACAATTGGACAAGATTATAAGGCAATCATTCAGTAAGATGTATTTGTTTTATATCTTTAATTTATCAGTGAATTTGTAAAACCCCAAACAACCAACCGCTAGTTGTGCTTTAACCTTTGCCAGCACCCCGCAAAATCCTTATAATTGAGCACAATTTTTCTCTAATTTTAAGTGGATGACCATGAGTCGCGCCATATCGCATATTGATACCTTTCAAGGCTTAATTCTTGCCTTACAAAACTACTGGGCGGAGCAGGGCTGCGTCGTTTTACAACCTTACGATATGGAAATGGGTGCAGGGACATTCCACACTGCCACTTTCCTACGTGCTTTAGGTCCAGAAACATGGAACGCGGCGTATGTACAACCATCTCGTCGTCCTAAAGATGGTCGTTATGGCGAAAACCCGAACCGCTTACAACACTACTATCAATTTCAGGTGGTGCTGAAACCAAACCCAGACAACATTCAACAGTTGTATTTAGATTCTTTAAAAGCAATTGGAATTGACCCATTGGTGCATGACATTCGCTTTGTAGAAGATAACTGGGAATCTCCAACTCTTGGCGCTTGGGGCTTGGGTTGGGAAGTATGGCTAAACGGCATGGAAGTGACTCAGTTTACTTACTTCCAGCAAGTCGGTGGTGTTGAGTGCTACCCTGTAACAGGCGAAATCACCTACGGTCTTGAACGTCTGGCAATGTACTTGCAAGGTGTAGACTCAGTTTACGACTTGGTTTGGACTAAAGGACAGTTTGGTACTGTAACGTATGGCGATGTGTTCCATCAAAACGAAGTTGAACAATCGACCTATAACTTTGAATACGCACCTGTAGAAAAAATGTTTGAACTGTTTGACTTCTATGAAGTAGAAGCGAGCCGTTTAATTGCAGCAGAATTACCGCTACCTGCTTATGAGCAAGTGATTAAAGCATCTCACTGCTTTAACCTCTTGGATGCGCGCGGTGCAATTTCTGTGACTGAGCGTCAGCGTTATATTTTACGTGTCCGTACTTTGGCACGTTCTATTGCACAAAGTTATGTGGCTGCACGTGCAAAATTAGGCTTCCCAATGGCTGAACCACATTTACGTGATGAAGTCTTGGCACAATTAAAAGCACAGGTTGAAGCGGAAGCCAAAGCGCAAAATACTGAGGAAAGCAAATAATGTCTAAACATACAGTTTTATTTGAACTCGGTTGCGAAGAACTCCCACCGAAAAGCTTAAAAACCTTACGTGATGCACTACTTGCAGAAACTGAAAAAGGTTTAAAAGATGCAGGCTTGGCTTTTGATGCAATTGAAGCCTATGCAGCACCACGTCGCTTGGCACTTAAAATTGCTAATGTTGATGCCGCACAAGCAGACACACAAAAACGCTTTGACGGCCCTGCTGTTCAAGCTGCTTACGATGCCGAAGGCAAACCAACCAAAGCCCTTGAAGGCTTTATGCGCGGTCAAGGCATTACTGTAGATCAAGTATCTACATTCCAAGCAGGTAAAGTTGAAAAAGTGTGCTACTTAAAAGACGTGAAAGGTCAAAGCCTTGATGCGTTATTGCCACACATTTTACAAACAGCATTGGACAACCTGCCAATTGCAAAACGTATGCGTTCTGCTGCAAGCCGTACTGAATTTGTGCGCCCAGTAAAATGGGTCGTTTTACTTAAAGATCATCAAGTAATTGAAGCAACGATTCAAGACCATCAGGCAGCTAATGTCACTTATGGACATCGTTTCCATGCACCTGAAGCAATCACCCTTGCACATGCAGATGAATACCTTGAGAAGTTAAAAGCAGCGCACGTTGTCGCTTCTTTTGAAGAGCGTCAAGCGATCATTGATCAGCAAGTAAAAGCGTTGGCAGATGAAGTTAATGCGATTGCGATTGTACCAAGCGACCTACGTGATGAAGTAACTGCATTGGTTGAATGGCCTGTTGCACTACGTGCCAGCTTTGAAGAACGCTTCCTTGCCGTTCCTCAAGAAGCCCTGATCACTACCATGCAGGATAACCAGAAGTATTTCTGTCTGGTGAATGCTGAAAACAAATTACAGCCTTACTTCATTACCGTTTCAAACATTGAGTCTAAAGATCCGACTCAAATTATTGAAGGTAATGAGAAAGTGGTTCGTCCACGTCTGTCAGATGCTGAGTTCTTCTTCCTGCAAGACCAGAAACAGCCATTAGCTTCTCGTAAAGAGAAACTGGCCAACATGGTATTCCAGGCACAACTGGGTACTTTGTGGAACAAGTCTGAACGTATTGCTAAACTGGCTGTCGCACTTGCTCCGATTACGGGTGCAAAAGCTGAAGATGCTGAAAAAGCTGCCCTGCTTGCAAAATGCGACTTAACTTCTGAGTTAGTAGGTGAATTCCCAGAACTTCAAGGCATCGCGGGTACTTACTACGCACGTCTTGAAGGTGAAAATGATGAAGTGGCTGAATCTTTAGGTGAGCAATATTTACCTAAATTCGCGGGTGACGTTCTGCCTAAAACCAAAACGGGTACAACGATTGCCCTTGCGGATCGTCTAGATACTTTAACTGGTATTTTCGGTATTGGTCAGGCACCTACAGGTTCTAAAGACCCATTTGCGCTACGTCGTTCTGCCATTGGTATCCTGCGTCTAGTGACTGAAAATGAACTTGATGTATCTATCGAAGACCTGATCAAGCTGGCATTGGCTGCTTATGGCGATGTATTAAAAGATCACGACAAGACTTTGGCAGATGCTGTTGCATTCCTTGAAGGTCGTTACCGTGCGAAATACGAAGACCAAGGCGTTGCAGTAGATGTGATTCAAGCCGTTCAAGCTTTATCACCAAAATCTCCACTAGATTTTGATAAACGTGTGAATGCGGTAAATCACTTCCGTGCCTTGCCTGAAGCGGCTGCATTGGCTGCTGCAAACAAGCGTGTTGCCAACATTTTAGCCAAAGAAACCGCACCTGAAGGAAGCGTCATTGAAGCTAACTTGGTGGAAGATGCAGAAAAAGCATTATTCGCGGAACTTGCGAAAATCACACCTGTGGTGGAGCCATTATTGGCAGCAAAAGACTACACCACCGCACTCTCTCAATTGGCTGCATTGCGTGCGCCTATTGATGCTTTCTTTGACAGTGTCATGGTGATGGCAGATGATGCAGAGTTGAAAGCCAACCGCTTACGTTTACTTGCGCAGTTACGTGATTTGTTTACACGTGTTGCGGATGTAAGTGTATTGCAGCACTAAAATCTTAATTACTTGTAAATTAAAAGAAACCCCGCTATTTTGATAGTGGGGTTTTTACATATTGATGAAAATGAAATTATCACAACTACAAAAAATCGTAGCATTTTTAAAATCAAATCCTAATCAAAAGTTTACAGCACGTAAAATTGCAGAAGCAATCCTAAACTTATACCCTCAAGATTACTTAGAAAAACGCAATAACCCTCGTTTTAGTACGGATGCTGAATTGATTAATCAAATTGTCGCTGAAATTGGCGCTCATAAAAATGCTATTTTAAAAGCTGAACCCCTCATACAATTACAAGACAAACCGCGACCACGCTTATATTGGTATGATCCTAATATCATATCGAACAGTTTAAAAATAGATACTCAAAATGAGCCTGCTGATTTCGATGACCAACAAGAAGTTATTTCAACACTCACCACTAAAATCCTTTCAGAATATGATTTATATCCTGTACTAATTGAATATTTATCAAAAGAACTACAACTTTTCAGCTTGAGAATCGACGAAAAGAAATCATCCAATAATCGTGGTCAAAACGGCAATCAATGGTTACACCCCGATATTGTTGCGATGCAACCCATTGATAAAAAATGGCATGAATTAATAAGAACTTGTGTTAAACATGGTTCTGGACAAAATGTGCGTTTATGGTCATTTGAAGTAAAAAAAGAATTAACAGGCTCAAATATCCGAAGTAGCTTTTTCCAAGCAGTCAGTAATTCCAGTTGGGCAAATGAGGGCTACCTAGTAGCAACCTCTATTTCAACAAATGAAGTTGAAGAAGAACTGCGTATGCTTTCAGCTTTACATGGTATAGGTGTAATTTTACTCAACCCAGAAAATCCAACAGAAAGTGAAATCCTTTTGCCAGCTCGACGACGTTCAGAGGTGGATTGGCAATCAATAAATCGAATTTTGACTGAAAACTTGGATTTTAAAAACTTTATAGAGTTGGTTTCTATCTACTATCAAACTGGACGTATTCGTTCACAAGATTGGAATCATTAATCTGTAGGCATTTCACTTCAGATTCCCTATACTCAACCTAACAACACTCAACAAGAAAACAAGCTTATGAAACTTAAAACACTCATTTTATCGGGTTTAACTTGCCTTTCTCTTAGTGCGTGTACTTCTGCACCTGTCATTCCACAGCTCACAGCAGGTGTTTTACAAGAAGTGAAAAATATTGAAGTTTACCCAGACACTGTCAATAACAGCGCCAAACTCACAAAATTTATTGATAAATGCGTGATCGAATTTACAGGCACACTGCAAGCAGGTCGTTCTATTGAACAATGGGCATTTAAAGGCAATGCATTAATTTCAGCTGGTTCTGCAACATTTGCACAAGATGGAACCAGCACAGCAACTAACTTTGACTTACATGATGCAACCGTGCAAAAAAACTTTATTACCCTACGCAACCATTTTCATAAAGATGCGCTTGCACAATGCAACTAAGCTAAAAACAGCTTTGAATGTATCTTGATGTAGCAAGATTGTTGGACTTTCAATATAAATGCAGCATCACTTGATATTTCAAACTAAGATGATAAAAGCAGTGTAGCCATTGCTGCCCTGCTTTAAAAACTCTCCAGAGTAACAAGACCCACAATTTTATGTGGGTCTTCTTCTTTAAGCCTGAAATGCTGCCATAATTTCAAATATTTTAAAGTTTCAAACACTGTAAATTTCACCTAAAAATACATCATACTTGCGAAAAATAAACACTGCAGATCATCTAGGCTTTATACAATGCAGTACATTCTATTCAAAACCTTTCAACGACCAGTATTCAGCATCCTAAGAGGCACAGCACAATGAAAAAGATCAATATCAGCATTTGTATTGGACTATTGCTCAGTAGTGCTTCAGTGTGGGCACAAAGTAGTGATACGCAACCTCAAAGCAACAAACCAATTCAGCCTTATGCAGACAATCCAAACCTCTTGCATGTTTGGGCATATAAAACTCAGGAAGGTGTGATTCAGGCTGCACAAAAAGTTGGTGAAGTAACCGAAAAAGGTATTGAAAAAATTCGCCCATCCGCACATCAAGCTTTAGACAACGCCAAGCAATTAGGCAGTCAGGGTGCGGCTCAAGCCAAACATACCGGGCAGCAACTGGCCAACAATGTAAATACTAAAATTCAGGAAACCAAAGAAGTGATTACGGGACAAAGTGATCATGCCGTACCTATCTATCAAGCACCATTAAGCGCGCCTTCGCAGAATATCGCCCCTGCAGCCACCACTACCGCACCTAATCAGGAAGCACAAACTCAGGCTGCACCAAGTGCAGAGGCTGAAGAAGAAATTAAAGTGATTAAACTATAATTTTTTTGATTTATTGGTTGCTTGAAAAGCACAAAAATAACTCAGCGCAAATAAATAAGCCTGCATTTAATCTGCAGGCTTATTCATGTGATAGCGTATCGATTTTTGAATTTGTCGGAATACATAAGCGCCTAATCCCAACAATACCAACAATACCAACAAACCTAAAGCAAAAAATAGATAAGCCTTCGGCTCAGGCGCATCTGCAAACAAAGTCGCAGATAAAATGAAACTGGACAGCAAAACAAGCACAGCAGGCATCAACAACTTGGTCATACATACTACCCTTGGAATGATCAACAAAACCATGTTTTAAGATCATCTTAGCCCAATGGCAAAACAATACAAGTGTCTAAAGTTTAAACCATCTAAATAATGGATCAAACTTTGCAGCTTACTGTTCCAGTTCTAGGGTAAATTTGGCAGTATCTGGCAAATCTTCCACAAAGTCATTGCCGCCAAACTCATCACTGCTCAGGTTCAAATCTTTATAGCTCAACACAAAATAGTCGCTATATTTTTTCAATATTAATGGGTGCATGCCTGCAGCAAGCGCATCTTGTTCCTTGCATAGTTTCATGACATGACGATCATTCATACTAATTAAATAGCGTTCATCATTCAGATAAATTTGCACCAAACCACTGCCCTTTGCATAAATCGGAATCAGGAATTTATGGTTCAAAGCAATCGCATGTGCGGCATAGCTCTCAATTTTTTGGCTGATGATGTTAAACACCAAACCATGACCAAAATGGTCGAGCAAGACATTACGATTTTCATACGGTAACTGAATTTGTAAGCCAAGTTTGTTTAAATCGTGCTGATCGACCTGTTTATTGCTAAGCAAGGAGCGAATCAGGTTTTGTTTCAACTTGGCATCAAAAAAGTTACTGTCTAGCTGTAAGTTATTGTATTTTAAAATACGACCTAAAGACCAGCGATGGTTCGGCAAGACATTTTCAATCACTTTACGATAGTAAAACTTGCTGTTCTTTTTCACCTTGCGAATTTTTTGGTAAAAGAACGGCGCATCAAAAGGATGGGTTAAAAAGTCATTCAGTAATTCAGAGTTGGCTAAAATCGCAATTGCATCATGCCCTGTAAATGGCAAATGTAAGGTATGTAAATGCGGAATTAAAGGCTGAATTTTTAAATAATGCCCACGATCTTCAGCATAATATTGGTCATAGACCACAATATATTCACGCTGTGCCGATACATCTTGCGCTTGAATGCGCATATTGGCATTTAAGTCTGCATGATAAAACATGTTATAGCGTGGGTCATGAATATCTTCAGGGTCAATTGAATATTGCGGCACCAAAGCCACAATGCGGTTTAAATCCAGCAAATTGGAATATTTAATTGCCGCATAGCCACCCATTGAGCCGCCATAGCCCACGCGAATTTTAAACGGAGCAATCAGGTCTTGAATGGCTGCCAACATGGCACGCATAGAAGCTTCAGGAAACCATGATTTTTCCTTAGGCATGACCCCAATCACATTAAAATGAAACTTTTCCAGTGATTTTTCGGCATTAATAGACGTTCCTTTGGCCCGTGTAATTAAATCGCCAAAAGAAAAAATCAGCTCCTGAGATGAGCCTTTCATGAAAATAGCGCGGATATGTCCGTCTTCAAAAATTATGTGTTTGTCCATTCCCACACCGGCGCCAAGGCGCTGAATTAAACCGTTACTTTAAACTTGAATACCCTGTACGCAAGTCCAAAAGTGAATATGTTATTTTATAGATGCACAGCAGATTAAAAATCGCAAAATATGACACAATCTCTACATCCTGCCGCACAACAAGGTTTTGCTTTAGGGGCAAACCTATATCAACAAGTTCGTCCCAGTTACCCGCAAGAAGTCGATGTTTTCCTGCAAGATCAGCTCCAAGTTCCACTTAATAGCAATATTGTAGACTTGGGTTCTGGCACAGGAAAGTTCCTGCCACATTTGCTCAAACTGACAACTCAGCTTATAGCGGTAGATCCGATTGCCAGCATGTTAGCCGAATTAGAACAACTTTACCCACAAGTTAAGACAATTCAAGCACGAAGTGAGCAATTACCACTGCACGATCAATGTGCAGATTTGGTGAGCTGTGCGCAATCTTTTCATTGGTTTGCCAATCTGCAAAGTTTAAAGGAAATTCACCGAATCTTAAAACCGCAAGGTCATTTGCTGTTAATTTGGAATCAACGTGATATTTCAGTCAATTGGGTCAATGCACTGGCAAAGATGATTTTGCCTTTTGAGGGCGATACACCGCGTTTTCACAATCAGGACTGGCGTCAGGTATTTGCCGATACAGATTTATTCCAACTTACTCACGAGCAGAAATTTCATCACACGCATGTTGGTACAGTTGAACAAGTCGTGTCTAAGCGTTTGCTTTCGACCAGTTTCATTGCTGCAATGCCAACTGAACAGCAACAACAACTCAAAACACAATTTGAACAATTAGTATTAGAATATACGAATAAGCATGTGCAAGATGAAATTGAATTTCCCTATTGCACACATTTGTATGTCTATCAAAAAGTTGAATGAGAGGGAGCAAATAAATGCAAATAACCTTTAAACACGCGATTGCTCCCTTAACAATTTTTTTGGCGTTCTCCCTCAGCGCTTGCGAGCGCAGCAAAGTAGAACATGCAGACAAACTCAGCCCTGAAGATCAAATCATGCAAACTCAGGTCGAGCAAGCCGCGATTCAGCCCTTTGAAATGACTGCGGATGACCCGCATGATATTCAATTGCTGATGGATTATGAACAACGCCATGACCAAATGAGCAATGATTTGGAAGATGAGTTAGAACGCTTGCATGAAAGCCAACAACTCGATGCTGCATTTGCACAAAATCGCCTGCAGGACAACATTCAATCTGCCTTGAGTATGCTCAAAGAACTGGATTTAAAGACACCGCAAGGGCGTTATATTCAAGGCCTAATGAGTCATTATTGGGAACAGCAAGCGCAATATCTAGCAACTCAAAATACAACTTCTGCACCTTATCCTGTCAGTAAAGAACAACGTCAGCAAGGCTTAGCAGACTTGCTACAGGCGCAGCAACAACTAGAACATTGGCGTGGGCAATATCCACAACTTGATGAATAACGTGTTTTACGGACGCTGCTGTAAATACTGATGCACTCCTTCAGCGGCAGCGCGTCCTGTAGCAAAACAGGCTGTCAGCAAATAGCCGCCCGTTGGCGCATCCCAATCCAGCATTTCACCACAGAGAAAAACGTGTGGATTGGAATTTAACTGCAATTGTGCAGATAAAACCTCACGTTTGACTCCGCCCGCACAGCTAATTGCTTCTTCAATAGGACGAAAACCCTTTAAAGGCACCGTTAAATTTTTAATCTGCTGCGCCAATTGCATAGGTTGCTGCCAAAGGGCTTTATCCACCAACTCACGCACGACTGCAGACTTCACGGCATCCAAACCTGCCTTACGCCAAATATTGCTTACAGACTGTTTTTTGGAAGGTTGCAACTTTTGGTAGAGTTGCTCAACGGTTAAATCGGGTAGCAAATCGAGTTGTAACTGCAGCGGTTGTTGAGCGTGCTGCAACTGTCGCAATGCTCGCCCTTGCTTATAAATTAAGCCACTTTCCAAACCATAATGGCTAATCACAATATCGCCCATGCTCGCTTCAGCGCCTTTCACCCATGCTTGCACACGTTTTAAAGGTTGTCCAAAAACTGGCTGCATATAGTTAGACCAGTGACATTCCACCCCTGCATTGCTGGCTTGGAAAGGCTGAATTTCATTGGCAGATAACCAACGCTGCCATGCACCATCACTACCCAATTTCGACCACGACACTGCCCCACATGCCATCACAATGGCGGCAAATTGCTGTTGTTCAATGTGACCTGTACTTAGATTTTGAATACTGAGTTGATTATTATTTAAATCACATACCTGATGCCGATAATGAAACTGCACGCCTGCATCAACCAAGCGTTTTAACCATGCGCGCAGCAAAGGTGCGGCTTTCATTTCTTGTGGGAAAATCCGCCCCGATGAACCTACATAAGACTGAATCCCTAAACTCTGCATCCAGTTTTGAATCCAAGCCGCATCCCATTGTTGAATCCACGGCGCCAACCATTCCGTCTGATCATAACGCTGAACAAATTGTGCAATCGGTTCGGCATGTGAAATATTCAGACCTGTTTTACCCGCCATCAAAAACTTACGTGCCGCGGAAGGTTTTTGCTCATAGACATGCACATCATAGGCATACTGACTCAGCACTTCGGCAGCCATTAGCCCTGCTGGTCCTGCTCCTATAATTGCAATGCGCTGTTTCATGCCTGTTTACTCAGTTGTTGCACTTGAGTCTGCAGAAACTTTCGCCTCAACTGCAGCAGGTGTTAAAGTTGGCTGCTGTCCTTGCAAAGGCTGAAAATCATCAAAACGGGTTGTATAAGCCGCAGGTTTGGTGATCAGCAGTTCCTGACAACGCTCACCACGTGCTAAATATTTGATTTCAAAGTGAGTGCGTGCTGAATCTACTGGAACATCCTGCTGAATAAATGGCAATTTCCACACTTCAATCAGCTGTTGCTGTGCTTCTGCAATATATTCAGGAATATTACTTACTAAAGTAATACTGCCGCCTGCTTTTAAACGCGACAATAGAAACTCAAAAAACGGCATATTCAACCAACGCTGGGTGGCATTATGTGGTTCTGGATTCGGATATAAAATAAAGAATTGCTCAACTTGAGCAGGAAATAAAGCATGCACAATCCATGGAATGGCATCGGCATGCACAATCTGTAAGTTCTGCTGACCTTCAAGCTGATGCTGTTTTTGCATCGCCAAAAATTTTTCACGGGTGCGCTCAATTGCAATCAACTTGTGCTCAGGATGCTGCCCGCTAAACAATAGGGCGTGTTTACCTTTTCCGGCCCCAATTTCCACACAAACCGATTCATTGGCAATGGCTTGAAAATCACGAGGGGCATGCATACGCTGTGCTTGAAATTGACGAATTGGCATAATCAGATCAAACTTACAAAATTCGGCACAAGTCTATCAAGTCAGGTGCTATTTGCCTAATCCAATCCTGCATTTTTCATTTGGAGTTGATCATGCCACGCACTTTTCCTTGCCCTCGTTGTGGTGAACCTTCGCAATGGGAAAACAATCCACTTCGTCCTTTTTGTTCTGAGCGTTGCAAGCTCATTGATTTAGGCGCATGGGCAAATGACGAGTATCGCTTACCCACCCAAGATGCTCCGCAAGCAGAAAACTCTGAGGAATAAGCAATAAATTTCCACGCCAAATATTGCCTAAAACTACACACAGTTTCATGGAATTTTTCACATTTTTAGAAAAATTATTCAAAATTTAGTTGTTCTATAATTGCTTTCAGCAGAGTTAGCACAGGTTATACTTTGCACTATTCGTGACTCCGTCACTGCACATAACAATAAAGAAAGCAAAAAATAACCTAGGAACATTTCACCATGGAAATCATGTTAAAAGGAATTGTAATGCTGTGTATTTTACTCTCTACCAGCAGTTTAGGCTTTGGACTGTACGCGCATGATTTACTCATGCTGTGCATAGGCATCTTACTGACAATTTTCACAATGCTGTTTGCAATTGAAAGCAAACAAATGCTGAATAATCCCTTTCGCAAATAAAAAAGTCAGCGACTGCTGACTTTTTCTTAAAGCATAAATACACACTGCTTTTAACCTGCTTGCCCCGCCACAAAAGGGGTGTTCTGTTTTTCAAATCCAATGGTACTGATGGGACCATGCCCCGAAATAAACTGAGTGTCATCGGGCAAACTAAAACACTCGCGCTGAATTGAATCTAATAATTGTTGATGATTCCCACGTGGAAAATCGGTGCGTCCAATCGAGCCTTTAAATAGCACATCGCCTGTCCACAAGACGCCATATTTTGCATTATAAAACATCACATGGCCTGGGGTATGCCCTGGTGCATAACGCACTTCAAAGCTTTCTTGACCCAATTGCAGCACTTCACCACCCTCTAACCACTGTGTAACCGTGACTTGTTCAGGGATAGGAAAACCATAACGTGCAGACACTTCTTGCAGTTGATCTAACCAAAAAGCATCTTCTTTCTGTGGACCAATCACAGGAACATTCCAGTAATGTTGCAACGCACCAACAGCCCCCGCATGGTCTAAATGTCCATGAGTGAGCCACAAAGCTTTCACCGTTAAACCCAACGCTTCAACTTCGGCTTTCAGCTTTTCAGGCTCACCGCCTGCATCAATCAAAATTGCTTCTTTGCTTTCTGCATCCCACACAATCGAGCAGTTTTGCTGAAAAGCGGTGACGGGAACAATTTTGACTTGCAACATGGTGGCGAACCTCAAAAATTAATGGCTTAGGTTAAGCTTTACAGCATCAAGATTAGCTTGAAGTAAATGTTTGAGCAAATCCAAATGATCGGCACGGGTATTCAGTGCAGGAATATAGGCATATTCTTTGCCACCTGCTTGTAAAAACAATTCTGCGTTTTGAATTGCCAATTCTTCTAGCGTTTCCAAACAATCTGCAGAAAAAGCAGGACTCATAATTTGCACCGACTTCACGCCCTGCTGTCCCCATTCTTCAAGTAAGACATCGGTATAGGGTTTGACCCATTCTTGTTTGCCAAAACGTGACTGGAAGCTAATTGCCCACTGATCATCATTTAAATTTAAAGCATCGGCAAGCAATTTGGCCGTGATCCGACAACGCTCTGCATACGGATCACCCTTATCGGCATACGGCTGTGGAATGCCATGAAACGACATCAATAATTTTTCTGCCACACCATGCTCGGCTTGAAATTCACGCACACTTTGCGCCAACGCCTGAATGTATAAAGGATGCTGATAATAATCACGAATGATGGATAAGCCCGGCAAATTACGCTGCTGTGGCACCCATTTGGCAACGGCATCATATAAAGGTGCAGTCGAAGTTGCCGAATATTGTGGAAATAAAGGGAACAAAATCACGTGATCTTGAGGATTTTGACTCAAAGCTGCCAAAGCCTGTTGAATACCCGGATTGCCATAGGTCATTACCGGTAGAATATTCAATTCAAACTCAGGATATAGCGGCAATAACTGCTGTTTTAAAGCATCAACCTGTTGCAACAAAATTTCCCGCATCGGTGAATCTTGCTGCCAGACCATGGCATAAGCATGTGCAACACGCTTAGGACGAAATGGCAAAATGAATAAGTTCAAAATGATTTGCCAAATCGGTTTTGGAATTTCAATCACCCGTTGATCAGACAAAAACTGCTTTAAAAAACGGCGAACCGCTGCTGCAGTCGGTTCATCAGGCGTACCTAAATTGGCTAAAAGAACGGTTACTTTGGGTTTTGCTGTAGACAACATCCAGCCCTCGTGTCTGATGATTGAGCCCGACTACTTTAACAGTTTTTTCACTCTGTATTGAGAGATTAATACGGTGTTTTAAATGAATAAACCCGATCGGTATCTAGCAAATTGCTCTCTAAAAGTTTTTGCGCTTTTGCCGTGGTTTGCCACAACATCCGCTGACGATCATCACGCCCCGCCTGCACAATCCAGTCATTTTGACGCATTTGCATTTTAATCTGATGCAAGGCCCGAATATTGATTTGGGCACGTGCAACTGCATGCGCACGTGGCATGATCCGACGTGCATCCTCCAAACCAGTTTCATTCAAATATTCATTCATGCGTTTCGAAAAATATTCTTCAGGGGTTGGATGAATAAAAGTATTGCCTAAAATTGCCAACAACTGCGCCCAACTTAAACTTCGCTCAACTTTCAGCTCTCTAAAGTTACCATCCTGATAGGCATGCATGCGATATTCAAAACGATATGATTCATTCATCGACACTTTAGATACGCTTAGAAACGGGTCTGCTTCGCGCTGTCCCACATCGGTTTCCAGCTGACGTAACTTACTTTTTAAACGTTCAATTTCATCATGCAAAGCTTGTGTATTTTGCGGGCGCACCCAACCAGAAGTCGGATAACGTTCTAGCATTTGCGACATATTAAAGCGGACAGCAAGCTCTAAATCACGCAGAGTGCGGTAGCTAAACACCTGATCGACTTCTTGTTGTAATAATTTACGGAACTCTTTGAATTTTTCACGCAATTCAGGTTTTTCATCATGTAAAGATGAATCACGTGAATCTGGGTCTTCGTGCATAAATACAATGATCGGCTTTTGCTTGGTGACTGCATAAATATACTCTAAATGCATATACCCCACGCCCGACACCGATTGCTCACCGTACTGGCTGCCCAATAGAATCACCACATAATCACAATCATCAATTTGACGGCGTGCAAATGCAGTGCTGAGTGGGGTACGTTGTTCTAAACCCCACGAAAAAAAACCCATTCCCACCAATGTTTGTGCCAAGATCACTCGTTCTGGCTGCATATCTGCCCCAGACGTCGAGATAAAGACCTGATAGCGCTTATCGAGCATTGGTTTCCCCTCTCCTATTGCCATTACAAGTCGGTCACCGTCTACTTGTAATGCCTTTCCCCAATCATAAAAAAATTATCTTAAAGTCAGTCCACAGTACTCACATTTGCGATACTCCAAGAAATATTGCCTGGAATAAGATGCTGCAACACGGGCTTTAATTGTTCTGCATTGTTCCCGCTGACATAACACGCAATTTGTAAAGTATCTGCCAAACTTTGTTCAAATAATAACTCATTTTTAATTAAAATGCGGGAAGTTTGACGCGCAACGGCAATTCCTGAGTCAATTAATGTCAGTTTCTGACCAAAAATGGACTCAATCGCAGGTTTTAGGAAAGGATAATGGGTACAACCGAGCACCAAATAGTCCGCGCCCTGATCGACCACAGGTTGCAAACTCTGCTGTAAGGAACTTAAACATGCCTCACTCATTTGCGCCCCTTGCTCAACAAAAGGCACTAAATCTAGATTGGTGACATTCAAGACTTGCACTTGAGCAGGAATCGCAAAACGCTGCATCACATCTTTAATAAGTTGTCCGCGAAAAGTCGCAGGCGTCGCAAGTACAGCCACAGTTTTGCTTTGGCTATTTAATACGGCAGGCTTTAAAGCAGGCACTAAACCAATAATGGGAAAATCTTCGCCGTAATGATCGCGCAGATAATCTAGACTAAAAGCAGAAGCAGTATTACACGCCACGACCGCAACTTTACAACCTTGTCGATATAACCATTCGATTGCAGCTGCAGTGAGTTCTCGAATATTTTGATCATCACGTGGGCCATACGGCACATGTGCAGTATCGGCATAATAAAGGATGCGCTCATTGGGCAAATATTCTGCAATTTCAATGGCAACTGACAAGCCTCCTATGCCCGAATCAAAAATACCAATTGGCGCACTGGCTTGTGCTTTTGGCATGGCTTGATTTAAGGGAGAAACAGGATGAATGGCTGTCATAGCAAGAGATTCAGCAATACAAAATGGGATGAATAAAGCTTAAACCTCAGCTGCTTAAATGCAAGTGCAAATCACCACTTTTCAACGATAAAATCGTTTCGCCCTGCGCATTTTCACTCAGCTCGCCCAATTCCACCAAATGTAAAAAAGCCGCACGCTGAATCAGGGCATTAATACCAAAACGCACATGCACATAAGGACGCAGCTCACCTGCATATTCACGCATAAAAATAGGATGCTCGGCATCAACAATCACAATATCCTGATGTGTAGTGATAAGTTGAATATAATTTTGCTGTCCGATTTCGACCACATCAACCTGATTGATGAACAAAGGCTCATCTTCTACCTGGATTTCAATTTGTTCCACTGGGGTTTTTAAATAAAACTTGCCCTGCTCTTTCCATAACACACTAGAAAACAGATCAACCAATGCCTGACGTTTGATCAATTGACCTTCGTGCCACCATTCTCCATTGGCTTTGACCAGCAAATCCATTGCTCCACAATGCTTTGGATGCCATTGCTCCAAAGGAGGGATTGATCTTTTGTGACCTGACTGTCCAGTTTTTATATATTGTGCAATGTGCATTAAATTTTTATTATCAGCCGTAGCTACATTTTCTGTCGGTTTGATTGAATTATCGTCATGCTTCATGCTGCAGTACCTTACTGACGGAAAAATAATACGATTCAGCCAATTGGCTAAGACTCGGTTTAAAACTATACTAGCTCACAATACTTACCCATACTGTAAAAGACACGATTAAATTTGTGTCTGGCAACTAAAAATACTCATGGCAGCACCGTTGCTTGATGCGGTTGCCACCTTCAATTATATGAGGAGTCCTACATGGAACACATCGAACGTGAATCGATGGAGTTTGACGTAGTCATCGTAGGCGCAGGCCCTGCGGGTCTTTCTGCTGCGATCAAAATTCGTCAACTTGCAATTGAAAACAATTTAAATGATCTGTCCGTTTGTGTGGTCGAAAAAGGCTCTGAAGTTGGTGCGCATATCCTTTCGGGTGCAATTCTTGAGCCTCGCGCCATCAACGAGTTATTTCCTAACTGGAAAGAAGAAGGTGCGCCTTTAAATGTGCCTGTGACTGAAGATAAAACTTTCTTCTTGATGTCACCTGAAAAAGCTCAGCAAGCACCGCATTGGATGGTGCCTAAAACCATGCATAACGATGGTAACTACGTGATCTCGTTAGGCAACGTGGTGCGTTGGTTAGGTCAAAAAGCCGAAGAATTAGAAGTTTCTATTTTCCCTGGCTTTGCGGCATCTGAAATTCTTTACCATGCCGATGGTACGGTTAAAGGCATCCAAACTGGTGACATGGGCATTGGTAAAGATGGCGAGCCAACGCATAACTTCACACCGGGTTATGAACTACATGCCAAATACACCATTTTCGCAGAAGGCTGTCGTGGTCATTTAGGTAAGCGTTTAATCCAGCAATTCAATTTGGATAAAGATGCCGATCCGCAACACTACGGGATTGGTATTAAAGAACTTTGGGAAATTGACCCTGCAAAACACAAACCAGGTTTAGTCATGCACGGTGCAGGCTGGCCATTAAGTGAAACAGGTTCTTCAGGCGGTTGGTGGTTATACCACGCAGAAAACAACCAAGTGACTTTGGGTATGATTGTGGACTTGTCGTATACCAACCCACACATGTATCCATTTATGGAAATGCAGCGCTGGAAAACTCACCCTCTAATTAAACAGTATCTAGAAGGCGGCAAGCGTATTTCTTATGGTGCACGTGCTGTGACCAAAGGTGGCTTTAACTCATTGCCAAAATTCACCTTCCCAGGTGGTTCTTTAATTGGTGATGATGCAGGCTTCTTAAACTTTGCCAAAATCAAAGGCTCTCATACCGCCATGAAGTCTGGCATGCTTTGCGGTGAAGCAGTATTTGAAGCGATTGCTGCAGGTGTCGCAAAAGGCGGTGACTTGGCGATTGCTCGCGTAACTGAAGGCGAAGATTTCTTTGTGAAAGAGCTAACGGCTTACACTGAAAAATTCAACAACAGCTGGCTGAAAGAAGAACTTTATAGCGCACGTAACTTTGGCCCTGCAATGCATAAGTTTGGTCAATGGATGGGTGGTGCGTTTAACTTTATCGACCAGAACGTGTTTAAAGTACCATTTACTTTGCATGATTTAGTGCCTGATTTCAGCGCACTCAAAACTGTAGATGCAACCAGCTTTAAACCGAACTATCCAAAACCAGATGGCAAGCTGACTTTTGACCGTTTATCTTCAGTGTTCGTATCGAATACCGTACATGAAGAAAATCAGCCAGCACACTTAAAGTTGACAGATACCTCTATTCCAGTGAACGTAAACTTACCTAAATGGGATGAGCCTGCACAGCGCTACTGCCCTGCGGGTGTTTATGAAATCATGGAAAATGATGATGGTTCAAAACGCTTCCAGATTAACGCAGCCAACTGTGTTCACTGTAAGACTTGTGACATTAAAGACCCATCACAGAACATCACTTGGGTAACACCTGAAGGTGGCGGTGGTCCGAATTACCCGAATATGTAATTGCGAATCGCAATTGAGAAACCCAAAAGCAGTGCCTCGGCACTGCTTTTTTATACACAGTTTACAAAATTACCAAGGTCTCATAATCCCTTACATTTTTCAGGTATTTCTCTATTCAAAAGCAGGCGATTGAATAACTTTCCTTGTTATGCTGTTTTTGCTTATTTTTTATCTTTTCTATTTTTAGTTTTTTATTTCGTTTTTTTCAGACTTGAACAACCGAAAATGTTGTTTTGTCAGCTTTTATACAATGCTATTCGGCATTTTATGCAGCACTTAGCACGGTAGCAAAATGTTGTAGATGCTGACTAAAACTGACTTGAGTGGAGTATAAAGCAGTACTTTGAGTTTTATCTTGCTCAAGCATTTGGTTGTTCTTCTTATTTTCATTAGAAGAGGAATTCCAACATGCTTAATTTAACAGACACCCTCAACCAACTTAAAAATGTGCAGGCACAACCTGCAGTCAGCTTATTTCTACCCACACATCGTACCTTTCCAGACAATCAGCAAGATGTGATTGCTCTTAAAAACCAACTTAAACAACTCGAAGAACGCCTGTTGGCAGACTATGACAAACGTCTGGTGGCACAAATTTTAGAACAGATTCATCATCAAACCAAAGATTTGAATCCCAACTACCATTTAGACAGTCTGGCTATTTTTGCCACAGCCGACAGTGCACAAGTACTGCGTCTGCCATTCCCTACCCAAGAACGTATTGTGATTGATCAACAATTTTCAGTGCGTGATTTTATTCGTGAGCTATCTTATGCAGTGCAATACTATGTGGTAGTGATCAGTCGTGAAGTTGGACGTCTGATTAAGGCCTCCAATGATCGTGTAATCCATGAGTTTTCTGTAGATGACAGCGACTTGAATGAACGACTGCCACATGGTGCATTTCCTGTTCAAAATGATAACTTATATAGCACCAGCGGTGCAGAACGTGCCACAGCCGCCAATGAAGACCGTTTACTCAAAGAGTTTTTAAACCGTGTCGATAAAAATGTGCAAACTGTACGTGCCAGTGAGCCATTGGGCTTGGTCATTGTGGGTGATCGACGCAATATCAGTTTTTATGAATCTATTTGCGACCAACCCAATGCCATTATTTTCAGTGTAGATAACGTCACTCAGCTAGAACAAGGCAGCGCACAACACATTATTGACAGTATTCAGACCGAGCTAAAAAGCCATCAACAACAATTGCATCAGCAACATGCGCAGCAACTGGATGAACTCTATGCCAGTGACCGTGTTGTGACCGATCTGCAGCAAATTTATCAGGCAGTGTTGCAAAATAATGTCGATACTTTATATGTTCAACAAGGCTACATGCAGGCGGGTTGGGTCGATACCGACCAGCAACGAATTTATCTAGATCAAGCGCACGCACCTGACAGCGCACAAGCCACAGACGATGTGATCAACCATATTATTGATGCAGCACAGCAACACGCTGCCAATATCGTATTTATTCCTGCCGATTATTTACAGTCCAAAGCACCACTGACTTTAATGAGTCGCTATGCGGTCTAAAACTCAGTCCATTTGACTGTGATCTAAAAAACAGCCATGCAGATTTATCTACATGGCTGTTTCAATCAAGATTCAAACTTCTCATTCATACGCAAATCTACGCTTTTTCATGACTTTCTCATGAATAAAACGATCAATTAGAATCGAGTCGTTACCGCCAACTGTACCCGATGACTGTCGCTATGTGATCGCCCGCTATATTCATAATTCAAATTGATAAAACTATGTTGTCCAAAGTAAAGTTGTGAACCTAAGGCAGCATGATATTGACCTTGATCGGCATGCCATGCATCAAACTTCAGTTTCTCCGCTGTGCCTACATAATGGGTATCTAAATATGCTTTTTCCTGAATCGGTTGGCTGTAATACAAGCTGCCTTGCAATTGCCATGCTGGATTCAACTGGTAATTGGCTTGCAAACCTGCACCAAAATTCCAGCGCTGCATCACCAAATCATCTAAGCTGTTGACACCATCCTGCTGAGTTTGTTCGGCATGAACATAATGTTGGAACGAAGCGTCTAAATACGGTTGAATCTGCATTTTTTGACTGAGTGGATAGCTATAATCTAGACGCAAACCTGCGGCATACATTTGTCCATCAAACTGTATTTTTTGTGCTTGAGCATGACCACGCTGCGCGTCAACATCCACCTGCATGCCTTTTAACCATGCCGCGACACTTAAATCACGATTAAGCTGCTGTGCTGTCCCCATAGTTAGTGCATAGGCTTTGCTCTGACTGCTATTTTTTGAGCCTGTTTGTACGGCATCATCTAAGTTCAGTTGACTGAAATCGGCCTGCGCTGCCAAGGTCATCCCTGCCAGTTTTGTTGCCACACCAACACCTTGATGATGACTACGGCGCTCACTATTTAAGCCGACATAATCCATATCATAACTTTGGTAATCACCCGAAAACCAAAGCTGTTTGGGTTGTGCGGTTGCCAAACGCTGTGCAAACTGACGTTCTTGCTTGCTGCTTTCTTCTGCGACATTTAAAACGGTATTGGCATAAAAACTTGGATCAAGTTGATGAAACAGTTGATTCAATGCCTGCGTAGAAACTGTACTTTCAGCAGCATTGCTATAACGTATAGTTTGAGCAAAATTGTTAAATAAGCGATTGGCAAAAACTTTTTCAGCATCTTCCAGCGTTTCTAACTGTTGTTTCTGATCAAGACTTGCTAAAACTACATCTAAATTACGGGCAACCTGAGTACGTCCTTCAAGTTCAGCAGCAAGAGCCGCCACCGTTTCAGTCGATTTACGCTTTGCCGTAATCACCACATCGGTATTGATTGTATCTGCCGCACGTACAGGCTCGCCCGTTGCATTCAGTTCAGGACGATAACTAACTTGTGTCAACTCAAATAATGGATTGCTTGAGCGATAGGCATCGAACTCACGCTGTACGCCTTGTTGCGCACGTAACACTGTGGTTTGTGAACCTTGTGCAGTAATAAGTGGCTGATCAAGTGGCACTTCATCAAACAGGTTCAACGTCCCTGCCAAATTGGCAGTTCCCGTTACCGTCAGCAAATTGCCAAAACGTGCTTTAAAACCCGCATGTTGCTGCTGATCTGCAGCAATCTGCATCGAATAGTTGCCTGTGATGGTTAAATTGCCTTCGTTATTTAACCAGCCGCCTGTTTGCTGCACATCACTGATGCTGCCATAACCCGTCAGCTCACCTGCATGTAACTGAAATTTTGATGGCCCATTATTGCCATTAATTTCCAGTACACCACCGCGAATAATCGAATCACCTAAATATTGGTTATTGCCCGTAAATACCAGTTTACCTTCACCCGATTTGGTGAAACCTTTGTTCCCTTTTAAATCATTTGAAAAGACCGAAACAGGTGTACCTGCGGTATCTAACTGCACATCATCCCAATAAAAACCACCATAGCCCTGTGTGGCGGCAACAGTATCTAACAAGCCCCAACCACTTTCATAAGTGATGGTTTTACCATGATGATCGCGGCTGTTGCGATTGCGGTTTTCCCACGCTGCTTCGCCTTCAATATAGAAGTTGCCTTGTCCCATCACGCCAGTAACTCCAGACATGCTCTGGAACTTCATCGACCTGCACAATGCCACGATAAGTTGGTGATTCAGCGCGAATCTCGTCAAAATCTTTGGCTGTGCCTAAAATGGTTTGTACCAAATTGTGGTTTTTCATCCACGGATAAGCAGCTTTAACCAATACTGCCGTGCCTGTCACCCGCGCTGTAGCAGGTGATGTGCCTTTGTAGTTTTGTAATTGACCACTATTGCTATAGTTTTGTGTGGATGATGGTGCAGCCAAACACCATTCTGCCGCATCACCACAAAGGTTTGCGCCAGAAAAATCTTCACGTGGTGCAGAAACGGCAATAAAACCTTCTTTAAAGCGTGGGTTAAAGTCGGGCAATAAAGTTTCATCGCTGGAGTTGTCCAAACCTTCATTGCCTGTGGCTTTCAGCAACAATACATCCCGATTTAAAATTAAATCATGCACAGTTGCCAAGTCGCCATTGCCTACGCCTGTGGCAGCATCATAGCGTTCATTCCGAGTAAGCTGTGTCCATAAACCACTGTTGTCACCGCCCCAAGAGTTGTTAAAAATTTTAACCTCACCCTGACTGTCGCGATTAATTTTGCTGATAATTAGGAATTGATTGCCACCATTCGAGCCTGAGTCAATGCTGTCACTGCCATAAATCCGTGCATTACTTAAACCATTATTCCCCGCAATAATGGCAGCCATTTGTGAACCATGATCATGACTGGCTTGATGGTCGGTATAACTTAAATTTTCTAGACCTTGCTCACTGTAATAGCACAACGGATTTTGCGTACATACCACTTGGCTGTCATGTAAATTGACATTGTTCAGGTCAGGATTATTCGGATCAATCCCCGTATCAATAACACCCACATGCATATTACGGGTATCGATTTTGGTTTTTAATGCACCGAGTTCTGCTGCATAGTCGGCTTCATTTAAACCATACATGGCTTCGGTGAGATTACTGTTATTGCTTGAATCCATCACCGCATAGCCTGCAAGTGTGCCTGCACTGGCTTGTGGTTGGGCATTTTGTAGTTCTGCTTGCACTGCACGCACATACTGAGGTTTGCTCAGTTGTTCCGCGCTCACAGGCGCAACATAACTCGGCTGTTGCAGCAATGCTGCAGGATCAAAATAATGTTCTTCTGCTTCTGCCGCATCAATGATTGCAGCATCCATTTGAATCTCTGCAGCAGCTTCATCGTTGGTTGCAGGTGTTTCAAGAAATGCACTGCCTGTTTCGACTTCTAAAGTGTTTTGTGAGGGTTCAAGTTCTTGAATCGTACTACCCATCTCAACTTCAGATGTATCTTGTGGTACTTCAATATCTTGAATTGCACTATCGACCAAAACGGTGTCGGTTAAAGCAGGCTCTACTGCAGGTGGAGCTACCACATCGACAGGTTGCTCTGCTTCTGACGGAGGTGATTCAAGTGTAGGTATCGTATCAGGCTGATTGACATCATTATTTTCTAAAACGGTAGCATCATCGCTAGGTACAGCATCATTGCTGTCTAAAAGTGAATCTTCAGTTGGTGATGTATTGCCATGATCTGTACTGCCACCACTCAAACCACCACCATTGGATGATACATCGCCATGATCTAGCTCTAAATTCACAGGAGGTTGATCGGTAATGGGGGCAGATGGTGCGACAGGTTGCTCTACTCCGCTGCCAATGCCTTCATTTGTAGTCGGTTGATCTTCTTGGCTGACATTTTCTGCCCCCAACACATCAGTGACTTGAACCGTGCTTGACTGAGAGCCTGAACCCGATGAACAGCCTGAGATACTCATGGCCAATAAACACGCCACACTCAGTGGCTTTAAAGAAAAGTTTTGCTTTTTATCTAAAATCATACCGTACTCAATCAAAATGATGATAACGCAAGATTTATTGATGATTGATCACGTAAAAAATTAAGCAGATTTTGCTCAGTCTAAATGGCATATTTTTTTAAGATAAAGACAATCAGTTAAGCCCCCCCAAAATTATTTTTCTTAACTTGACTACTTTAATGCGACAGCTTAATCAGCTTTTTCAGCCTTATAAAACATAAACACTGCCATATAACATTCAAACCAAGCAAAACCCCAAATCTGCTTAATTTTATCCCCAAATGTTCTGCAATCGAACTCAATAAACTGATCGCATTATAGGCTAATTTTTCCATATATTAAAAAATATTTAAAATAATTTTGTTAAAAATCAATAACTAAAAAATAGACTAAACTCACACTCTAAAAATTATTTCTTATACAACACACAGAGCTTTGTTAGATTTTGCACAAGCACACAACTTGCCCTATAAATGCAGAAAAGTTGAAAAGTCCCTTAAAAAATGTGTAGCAGATAACGCAACTCGTGGATCGTTTCGCCATTTTTTAACTCAAACTGTGAAGCAGGTTGGATTGATGCAAAATTGATGAAAAATTAAAAATAAAGTTGAACGTCATGGCTAAAAACACAAAAGGCATATTTCAACTTGCATGAATTGCAAATGAAATATGCCTATATGGATCACATGACTATTTTATCGTGTTTAAATTATAGTGTTCTAAAAGTGCTGAGGCTAATTTTTGCCTATTAGCCTTTTTTCACCAAATAATGAAATTCTTTATTGCCTTGCTCATCTAAGCGTTCTTCTTGCAATAACAACTCATGCCCCAAATGCATGCAAAATTTTGGAATATCCCAAGACGTCGAATTGTCAGTTGCAAACACTTCAACCACATCGCCAGACTTAGATTTGCGAATGGCTTGATGCAGCATCATCACAGGTTCAGGGCAACGCAAACCGCGGGTATTCAGTTGAATACTAGGTGTGACAGGAAGTTCAGACATGCACAGACTCGATATTAAAACATCGGGCTAGTTTAGCATAAAGCGCAGCCTTGTTTTATGTGTTCCCGCTACGCACAGCAACACATCTCGTGACGTAATTGCCGTCATTTTCTCCCAAGATTAGCAATAGACAACTGTATTTTCTAAGGTATGATTAAGCTAAGTTTTTTAGATATAAAGAGTCTTTAGGAAAGATCATGCACGAGGAATCAGGCCCATCGTGGGGTATGCGTGGCTTAAGAAAATGGTTAGGCACCGCGCCAGAAACCCGCGATGAATTGCTAAAATTAGTACAAGATTCACGTCGTTTTTTAGAACCCGATACGGTGGCAATGCTCGAAGGTGTTCTGGATTTACCTGCCACCAAAATTCGTGAAGTGATGACCCCACGTACCGCGATGATTAGCTTGCAGGAAGATGACGAGTTACTCGACATTCTGCACGTTTTGGTCGAATCGGCACATTCACGTTTTCCTGTGTTTTCATCTGACCAACCAGACAATGTGGTGGGAATTTTATTGGCAAAAGATTTATTGCCATTACTGACCGAACAAAGAACTAAAGTCGATATTCGTGCCCTCATGCGTCAGCCATTGTTTGTGCCTGAAAGTGCACGTTCAGACCAAGTATTGCGCATGCTTAAAAACACTCAAACCCATATTGCGGTTGTGATTGATGAATACGGCACCACTTCAGGTTTGGTCACGCTAGAAGACATTTTGGAAGAGATTGTCGGTGAAATTGAAGATGAACACGACAATATAGACGAAGAAGCAGAATACATTATTCCAGATAATGACCCGAAAACTGCAAACACTTGGCTGGTACAAGCACTTACACCAATCGAACATTTTAACAATGTTTTAGATGCAGATTTTTCTGACGATGAAGTAGAAACTGTGGGCGGTTTATTGCTTCAAGAAATTGGTTTAGTGAGTGATTTGCAAGGGCAAGTGATTGTGATTGGCAATTGGGAATTCACCATTCTTGAAGCAGATGCCCGCACTATTCATCTGATTCGAGCCGTACGTCAATGAGGACTTTTTTTTCCAAGCTGTCTAATCCTGCAGAACATCAACAACTACCCTTAATTTATCCATTAATCATTGCTCTATTGGCGGGTGCAGTGTTTAGTTTTGCACTTGCTCCCTATCATTATTGGTGGATTGCCTTACTTTCTCCCGCTTTACTGTATGCGACCTTAAGCAAACGCACCCCGAAACAGGCCTTTTTGATTGGTTGGTCTTATGGGATCGGACTGTGGTTTGTCGGGGCTTTTTGGCTCTACACCTCTATTCATGTCTATGGCGACACCAATGCCTTTCTAAGCGTACTGATGATTGTCATTATGGCGCTGTTAATGGGGTTATTTACTGCCATACAAACTTGGTTGTATCGTCGGTTTTTCCCTGAAACACCACTGACTTTTGCACCGCTCTGGGTGTTGTTTGAATGGGCAAAAACTTGGGTCTTTACAGGTTTTCCGTGGCTGTTTGCAGGTTATGCTTTCACTGAACGCTTTTTGGATAGCTATGCACCACTGTTTGGTATTTTCGGGGTGTCTTTTGTGGTCATCCTTCTGGGCTGTGCGTTGGTTGAAGTCCTTAAAAAGCGTATCTTCTGGCTCATTCCATCGGCAATTTTACTCTTGGGTGCATGGGGGGCAGCGCAACTCAGTTTTGTGACTGAAAAAGTAGAAAAGCCGCTGTCGGTTTCTCTGATTCAGGGCAACATTCCACAAGACTTAAAGTGGCTCACAGAATACCAAATCAAGACACTGGAAATTTATACTCGCCTGACTCGAACCGAATGGGGACGTGACATTATTGTCTGGCCTGAGTCTTCAATTCCAATGTTCCAGACCGATATTGAACCGTTTTTAGATGCCATGAAAACACAGGCAGAAAAAACAGGGAGTTCATGGGTCACAGGTATTCCGTACTGGGACTTGCCTGAATCACAAGTTCAGCAACATCCAATGTACTACAACAGTATTATGGCAACGGGTGACGCCGCAGAAGGCTTGTATAAAAAACAACGTTTGGTACCTTTTGGTGAATACATTCCACTTTCAGGTTTACTGAGCTGGGTTTTACCTGCCATGCAAAATGACCCATCGATGAGTGGTTTTTCACGGGGGGCATCAGATCAAAAGCCGCTTTCCATTAAGCAGCATGATTTGGGTGCAGCCATCTGTTATGAAGTGGCCTATCCGAACCTGACCCGCAGAAATGCCAGCCAAAGTGACTTTTTGGTAACCGTGTCTAATGATGCGTGGTTTACTGGTACCGCAGGGCCGCTGCAACACTTACAAATGGTGCAAATGCGTGCCAAAGAAAATGGACGCTGGTTTATTCGTGCCACCAATACAGGGGTAACTGCATTTATTGATCATCATGGTCGCATTGTAAAACAAGCACCAATGGATCAAGAGTTTGTGCTACGCGGTGAGTTGCCTGCCATGCAAGGTGAAACACTGTATACTCGACTCAGCGATTGGCCTGTGCTGATTTTCTCTTTGCTGTTATTAATTCTGGGCTGGATTTATCGTCCACGTCAGGTAGATGTCTCGTTTAAATCACGGCGCTAATGATGCAGCTCAGGCAAAATAACTTAAAAAACCGAGCTATGCTCGGTTTTTTATTTCATCATATCGATAACAACGGCTATAGATGTTGAATCTATTTGCTTTATAAATGCAGCGTATACCACATTCAATAAACATTAAGGCTGATAATAAATATCGGCATCGGTGCCTTCACCACCTTGCTGACCATCTGCACCAAATGAATACAAATCAAACGTACGTCCTTCCGCACCTGGAATCACATATTGAATGTCATTATCCCAACTGTCTTTCGGATAGCCCCCTTTCACATAACCGCCAGGCAACCAGTTTTTAGCCGATGCAGGCTGATTCACCAAAGCATCTAAACCGCCATCTTGCATAGATGGATATTTACCATTGTCGAGTTTATATTGATCCAGCGCCCCTGCTACTCCTTTTAAAGTAATGGCAGTGGTATCCACTTTGGCTTTTTCACCACGTCCCATCACATTCGGTACGATTAAGGCAGCCAACACCCCTAAAATGACAATCACCACCATCACTTCAATCAGGGTAAAACCAGATTGCTTATTGAGTTGATTCCGTTTCATTCAATTTCTCTCATGTATTTATATCAATTCGACATTTATTTTAAGTTCAGTTTGAAGAAGGATGCTTCAAAACGATTTAAATCATATTGTTCATATTCACAATTGGCAGCATCACCGCAATTACAATCACCAATACAATACTGGCCATCAACACTAACATGAGCGGTTCCAACAGTGCCAACAAGGTTGAAATCAGCGTGGTCACTTCACGATCCTGCATCACCGAGGCACGTGACAACATGCGGTCTAACTCACCCGAGGCTTCGCCACTTTTGATCATTTGTACCATCATCGGTGGAAAATAACCACTCCGCTCCAATTGAGTCGCCAAGTTACCACCTTCGGTCACTTTTTCTGCTGCCAAATTGACAGAATCACGAATCACCCAATTATTGCTAACTGCCGCTCCTATTTTCAGCGCGTCGACCAACGGCACACCTGACTGAGTCAGAATAGACAAGGTACTGGCAAAACGTGCTGCATTAATACCGCGTGATAACTTGCCAAATAACGGCAATTTTAAGGTTAAACGGTCAAAGGCATAATGCCCTGCCTGAGTACGTAAAAAACGAGCCAGCAATAAAACCCCAATCACCGATGCCACCAGTAAAAATGGCCATGCTGCACGGATAAAATCACTGGCTTTCATTAAAGCTACGGTAATCCACGGCAAAGCATCTTTACTTTGGTCAAAGGTTTTAACAATGTCGGGCACCACATAGGTCATTAAGCCCATTACAATCGCAAAGGACATCAGCATTAAAATGATGGGATAAATCATGGCGCCTTGAATTTTTTTCTGCATGGCAAAACGATTTTCGGTGTAGTCTGCCAATTGTTCCAGAATTAAATCCAGATGCCCTGAACGCTCACCTGCGGCAATGGTCGCAATATATAAGTCTGGAAAACGTCCCGATTGCTGTAAAGCATTGGCCAGTGAATAGCCTTCTAGTACTTTGGAGCGCACCGACATCAGCAAATTTTGCACGTGCGCTTTTTCACTTTGCTTGCCCACTGCACGAACCGCTTCTTCCAATGGAATTGAGGCTGCCACCAATACTGACAATTGTCGGGTCAGCAAAGCCAAATCATAGGCGGTAATTTTTTTCTGAAACCACTGTCTGCCGCTGTGCTTATCTTTCTGTTCAACGGCATCGACACTGACAGGAATCCATTCTTTGTCACGTAATTGCTGACGGATTTGTCGTGCAGAATCACCCTCTAAAACACCTTTTTGCTGCTTCCCTGAAGCGTCAATGGCAGTAAATTGATATGCTGGCATTGTAATGCTCTAATTTTCCAAAATTTCTTGCAACGCAGTTGCGTCTGACCACTAAAATCATTCATATTCTTAGATATAAATTCTGTGCTCACTCTAACACATGCCAAAGTCGAGCACGAAGCCATTTTTCACAGGACGATACGACTTTTTCTATGCCAGATTCCACTTTAGACCCACAGCCTGTTTATCGTATTCGAGTGGCTGTACCCGTATATCTTTACGACTGCTTCGATTATATGCTCAGTGCAGCACAATATCAGCAAGCAGAAGTGGGCGCGCGGGTCTTGGTTTCTTTTGGTCGGCAAAACTTGGTCGGAATTATTGTCGAAAAACTGGCACTCGACACCCCAATTGATCCACGTTTTAAACTCAAAGCCATTAGCGAACTGTTAGATGAGCAAGCGATTTTAGACCCTAAAGTTTTAACTTTGTTGACATGGTCGGCACAATATTATCAATTCCCGATTGGTGAAGTGATGCAAAGTGCCTTACCTAGCTTATTGCGCCAAGCCAAACCCTATAATTTATTGGCACGTACTTGGAAATTGTTGGATGCACATGCCGAAGCTAAAATTACACGCTCAGAAAAACAACAAGAAGCCTATAAAATTTTAAAGCTGCATCCTTCGGGAACTTCTGAAAATATTTTAAATTTGGCAGGCATTGAAACAGCAACCCTAAAAGCCTTGGCGAATAAAGAAATTTGCGCATGTGTTTTGGAAGCCCAAGATTTTAGCCCAATGCCAGTGACTTTGGCGCAAATGCCTTTAACCCCTAATCCAGATCAGAAAAAAGCCATCGACAGCGTACTTAAAGTACGGCAGCAATATAAGGCATTTTTACTGGATGGTTTAACGGGTAGCGGTAAAACTGAAGTGTACTTACACATCATGCATGAGGTACTAAAACAGGGCAAACAAGTGTTGGTGTTAGTACCTGAAATTGGTCTAACGCCACAAACCATTAGCCGTTTCCAATCGCGTTTTCACTGCCACATCGCCCTCTTACATTCAGGTTTAAATGATTCCAAGCGTTTGCAGGCGTGGCAAGCCGCACAAACGGGCAAAGCCTCGATTATTTTAGGTACACGTTCTGCGATTTATACCCCATTGCCAAATTTAGGCTTGATTATTTTAGATGAAGAACACGACCTGTCTTTTAAACAGCAGGAAGGTTTTCGCTACCATGCCCGTGATGTTGCGCTCTATCGTGCCCATCTGGAAAATTGCCCTGTTATTTTAGGTTCGGCAACTCCAAGCATTGACAGCTATGCACTAGTCGATCAAGGCAAAATGCAATGTCTGGAATTAAATCAACGCGCGGGCACGGCACTCATGCCCAAAATCCACCTGATTGATTTAAAAATTGCCAAAAAACAGCACGGTATTAGCCAACAATTGATTGATGAAATCAAAAAACGCTTGGCTAAAAAAGAACAAGTTTTGGTGTTTTTAAACCGACGCGGCTATGCACCCGTATTGATTTGTGAGAGCTGTGCATGGCAAGCCAAATGCCCGAATTGTGATGCCAACTTTACCTTGCATCATCAACCTTATACACATTTGCATTGCCACCACTGCGGTACGATTCATCGTAAACCTGAGCAATGCCCTGGCTGCAACCATGCAGAACTCAAACCAATTGGCATGGGCACTGCCAAAGTCGAAGACAGTTTAAACGAGCTGTTTCCCAATGTAGATGTGATTCGGGTAGATCGTGACTCAACCAGTCGTGTTGGCAGTTGGCAAAAAATTTATGACCGTATTCAACGCAGCGAACCACTGATTTTATTGGGCACGCAAATGCTGGCCAAAGGGCATCATTTTCCGTATGTGACATTGGTGGCAATTTTAGATATTGATTCAGGCTTACTTAGTGTGGATATTCGCGCACCTGAACGCACGGCTCAACTGATTGTGCAAGTGGCGGGACGTGCAGGGCGTGGTGAGCATAAAGGTGATGTTTATTTGCAAAGTGTGCGTCCTGATCATCCACTTCTCACCACATTGGTCGAGGGAGATTACCGCAAGTTCGCCAAACAAAGTTTAAAAGAACGCAAAGCTGCACAATTACCGCCTTATCGTTACAGTGCTTTGATTCGCTGTGAATCTAAAAGTCAGGAATTAAACCAGCAATTTTTACAACAACATGCACAATGGCTTAGAGAACATTCAGAACAATTAATTGAAATTTGGGGGCCGATTCCTGCGCCAATGGAACGTAAAGCAGGACGTTTCCATGCACACATGGTGTTGTTGTCTAAAGATCGGGCACGCTTACATTTTTATATCAGGAACTGGTGGCAAAATATGTTGCATGAAAAGCCATCCAGCATGAAACTAAGTTTAGATATAGATCCGCAAGAATTTAGCTAATACTGTAAATTGAAACTTAGCTGTATCAGCACTTATTTCAATAATCCACCGCTTTAAACTTTGGATGACCACATGTCCTTATTGTTACAAATAACCATTTTTCTAGGCGCTTCATTGGTTTTGGTTCCCTTACTAAAACGCTTTGGTATTGCGACCGTATTGGGCTATTTGTTTACAGGCATTTTGCTAGGGCCTAGCGTATTCAATATTGCCAGCGACCCCGATGATATTCAGGAACTGGCAGAATATGGTGTGGTGTTCCTGATGTTTATTATTGGCTTAGAACTGCGTCCACAACGGCTGTGGGAAATGCGCAAGCCCATTTTTGTTTTGGGTAGTTTACAGGTCGGCATCACGGGTATTCTACTTGCAATCTTGGCTTTTTTTGCCTTACAGCAAGGCATTGCCTCAAGTGTGGTGATAGGTTTTGCACTGGCACTTTCCTCTACAGCCTTTGTGCTACAAATGTTGCAAGAAAAGCAGCAACTCAACAGCAGTTATGGACAACAATCCTTTTCCATTCTGCTGTTTCAAGATATTGCCGCCATTCCTTTAATTGCCATCATTCCCATGTTAGCAGGTGCAGAATCGACTCATCATGGCATTGCTTATTTTGCTGCAATCATGGCGACCTTTAGCGGTTTGTTCTTATTTAGCCGTTATCTCATGCGTCCATTTTTTCGTTTTGTGGCTAAAAGTGGCGCACATGAACTGATCACTGCTGTCGGTTTATTCATTGTACTTGGCGTGGTCAGCATTATGGATGTGCTGGGCATTAGCACCACCTTAGGTGCATTTTTAACAGGCGTATTGTTGGCAGATTCCGAATTTAGACATGAGTTAGAAGCCAGTATTGCCCCATTCAAAGGCTTATTGCTAGGCTTATTTTTTATGACCGTCGGGATGAGCACCGAACTGGCAATCTTAATGAATACCCCTTGGCTGATTGTAGGCGGTGCATTGCTGCTCCTGCTCATCAAACTGATTAGCCTCACGGCCATTGCCCGTTATTTCCAATATTCTTGGCGCAATAGTTTGTTGTTGGCGACTTGCTTGGCACAAGGCGGTGAGTTTGCCTTTGTGGTGCTCAGTGTCGCACAAAGTGAAAGTGTGCTCAGCCAGGCCATGCTGCAACCACTGACCTTAATTGTGACTTTGTCGATGGTGTTGACCCCAATTTTATATTGGTTGATGAGCAGTCAAATTATTCCTCGCTTAGAACGTGAAAAATCGCCTGAATATGACGAAATTCCCGATACACATCACCCCATGATTATTGCGGGTTTTGGTCGTTTTGGACAAATTATTGCCCGTGTGGCGTACTTGCAGCATCTGCACTTTACTGCCATCGACAGCAATATGGATAAAATTGATTTTGTGCGGAATTACGGCGGTAAAGTCTATTATGGCGATGCCACTCAACCTGAAATTTTACGTGCCGCAGGCATCGAGCATGCCAAAATCTTTATTCTAGCCATTGATGATATTGAAGACTCAATGAACGTGGCACGGCATATTCGCCTGAATTATCCAGCGCTAAAATTACTGGTACGCGCTCGTGATCGTCATCATGTGCACTTATTGCGCGATTTAGGCGTTACCTATATTTGGCGTGAAACGTATTTATCCTCTTTAGGCATGGCCTATCAGGCTTTGCGCGATTTGGGCATTAATGAAAAAGATGCCTATAAAAGCATTGAGTTGTTCCGTGATTATGATGAACAACTCTTGGCACAACAGCAGCACATTTATACCGATGAACAAAAAGTATATGAAACCCATCGTAACGCTTTGGCAGAACTGGAACACCTGTTTGAAAGTGATGCACAAAACCGTGAAATGCCCTTGGGTGTCGATTTAAAACGCGGCTTGCATAGCAGTCATATTGATGTAACACGTGATGCAGCAAACTGACTTGTGTTTTACAATATTGCCACCATTAAAACAGGGTTATGGAGAATTTTATGTCTGATTTACGCCAACGCTTTTTTATTGAAGATAGCCCTGTTCGTGGTGAAGTAGTTCATCTCGAAGAAGCTTTGCAAACCATTTTGAAACAACGTGATTATGTGCCTGCGGTACAAGTGTTGTTGGGAGAAATGCTTTGCGCCACTGCCCTACTGGCCAGTACCCTAAAAATTAAAGGGCGTATTAGCTTACAAATTCAGGCATCTGGCACATTTAAATGGGCCATGGCGGAATGTAACCACTTGGGTGAAGTGCGTGCGTTGGCAGACTACGAACAAGACCCGCGCTTTTTAAGCGCTGAAGACAGCAGTACCGTCCTGAAAAGTTTGGTCAGTCCTGTACTGTTTATTAATATCGAGCCTGAATTTGGTGAGCGTTATCAAGGTATTGTGCCTTTGGACAAAGCCAATTTAGCTGAATGTTTAATGCAGTATTACGACTTATCGGCACAAATTCCAACTCGTATTGTGTTGGCAAGCAATGCCGAACGTGCGGGCGGTTTGCTGATTCAATTGTTGCCGCGTAACAGTGAAGAAGAACAACAACGGGTCGATGAAGATTTATGGCCGCGTGTGACCATGCTGACTGAAACCTTAAAAGCGGAAGAATTGACTGATTTAGACGTCAATGAAATTTTGTACCGTTTATACAATGAAGAACAAGTGCGTTTGCCTGAAGTGGAAGCCTTACGTTTTGGTTGCACTTGCTCCAAAGAGCGCTGTGCCAATGCCTTAATGCAAATTGGTGTTGCTGCGGTACGTGAAACTTTGGAACATCAGAACCCTATTACTATGGATTGTCAATTCTGCAGCACACAATATAGCTTTAGTGCCGAAGAAGCCTTAGGTTTATTTGGAGAACATCTCAGTTAAATGGCATGGTGAATACCATGATTAATATGTGATGTAATGCTGAAAATTCATCAAAAATGAGCAGTACATTCTGCTCATTTTTTATTTACGTGATGACCATCGTCAAAACCTATTATTTTATTACTTTTCATGTGATTAATTTCACAAAACTTTCATGCAATTACTAGAAAATACCGCGTAAATTGGGTATAAATAATCCCATATTTTTTTTATGCCTTTATATATTTTAGGCTGCTTCTTCTCTGGGATATTGATTTTATGAACACCCTGTTCTTTTCTCGTTTAGCATTCATCAGCGCGATTTGCTGTTCAAGTTTAGCTTATGCAGCCAATGCAGACCCACTTTTGGGCAAATGGAAAACATTAGACTACCGCACAGGTTTTTCATTGTCTGACGTAGTCATGAGTAAAGATAAACAAGGTGCGTATGCCGCTACGATTATAGAACTACGTGCGGTTCCTGGCGCACCGCGTTTGGAAAATTGCACACTCTGTACGGGTAAAAATAAAGATAAGCCACTGTTAGGTTTTGTGCCATTAAGTCACTTAAAAGCTACGCCAAGCAATCAAATTGAATTTTATGAAGGTGACTATTTAGACCCGCGCACAGGTAAACAATATAAAACTCGTGCACGTTTAAGCAGCAATGGCAAACATTTAACCCTTTATAATGTAGACCTTGCCACCAATGCCAGCCGCAAAATGACGTGGGTGAAATACTGATATTATTCCTCACCAATGCGATAAAAGCTGTGTTCTGCACACTTTTATCGGAATGATTAGATTTAAATTACCAACTCCATAACACTTATATCTTTTCCTGCCTGACATCTCACACTGCTCAATTTGCTTGTTTATTACATTCTTGCTATAAAACCCGAAATAGAATTTTTACTCTATTTTTTAAAATAACAATTTTGGGGATGCTGTTCATGAAAATAAATTTCAGAGGGATTTTTGCGGGTTTCGTTTTAACAACCCTCTCAAGTGTTGGCTTTGCAGAAAGCGATCTACTGGTCGGTAAATGGAAAACCATTGATGACCGCACAGGTTATTCACGTGCCGATGTCGAAATTCGCAAAAAGCCAGATGGCACTTATGAAGGCATTATCGTGGAAACCCGTAATATTCCGGGTGCAGAAAAAATGGTGATTTGTAGCAATTGTCCAGGTAACTTAAAGAATAAACCTTTTATTGGCTTGCCATTTATTTGGGGCTTTAAACAAGATGCTAAAAACCCACGTGAATTTAACCAAGGTCATGTTTTAGACCCAATTGGCGGTAAAGTTTATAAAGGCAAAGCTCGTTTAAGCGCTAACGGTAAGCGCCTCACCTTACGTGGCTATGTAGGTGTTTCAGTGATTGGTCGCAGCGTGACTTGGGTAAAATACTAATTCCAAAAACTAAGATATTGATTTACAGGGTTCTTTTTAAAGAGCCCTTTTTATTACCAAATTTTGAAACAATCCTTTTAAACACCGTACGACCGTTCAATCCAAAATATTGAAATAAAGGATGGCATTGAATAAAAAATAGACTAATATCTATAAGACATCTATACGCACAAGCCAAATTGACACATCAATATAACAGGCGTGAGCACAGCAAAGGGTTGGCTGAATTTCACCAAAGGAATACAAATAAAAGATTCTATTACAGCGTACACAGGCTAAATTAAAGAGAATCACTTATTGGATATCCACCAATTATTGATGTAAAGCAATCCCTCATTTCAGGCGAGCCAACTCGTTTGAATTCGATCAGAAGGAGTATGCCATGACCACTATTTTATATCGTGAAATCACTTCAGACGGACAGCACACAGAAATTATTGAAGAATTTACCCAGTTAGATTTAAAAAAATTTGCCGAAGCGTGTGGGCAAAGCCCTGAATGGGTCTTACAACTTTTAGAATATGACATCCTGCCTTCCCGCCCTGCCGAACGTATCCACCAATTTTTTGGTGAAGATGTCAGCCGTGCACGCCAAGCCTATCGGTTGCAACGTGATTTTGATGCCAGTTTTTCAGCTGTCGCCATGATGCTTGACCTGATTGATGAAGTACAAAAATTACGTAAAGAAGTTAAACATCTGAATTTTCAACATAGTTAATCCTCACGCTCTAGCTGTGTGATTCATCACCTTGCTAGAGCGTTTTTCTTTCTATGCCCGTAAATTTTTTTTTTTTGATGAGAATGATCTACACAATGAAAACTAAAGACTGCAACAAGAAGATTAAAAATATGTTTCCTGAGTTTCGTGATTTAATTCAGGGATTACGCGACAGCAATCCACATTTTTCAAAAATTTTTGAAGATCACGAACAGCTAGACCGTGAAATCAGCCAGTTAGAGCTTGATCCTGTGCATCAAATTAATGATGACATTGAAGCGCTGAAACGCAAAAAATTAAGACTAAAAGATGAAATGTATCACTTGCTGCGTAATGCACAAAATGATCAATTGGCTTAAAAATACATACAAGTCTGAACTGCAAATCCTCATACGATCAAATGCAGGACACAGCAAGAAAAGACAAAAAGCAAAACAAGATGGCGTATTCAAGTCTGAAAACAGCATTCAAAAAACTGCCATCTTGAGCTAAGTGTCTGCCTATCTGGTTCAATCTGTGGATAAGCTTATCAGTCCTATGGATAACTTTTGAGGTCTGTGGACAACTTTTATCAACGAATTATCTTGTGACATATATTGGATGTGGAACTCAATTTATCACCACATCTGCAAGTCTATCTTCTGGATTATTTAATTTTAGTCAGTTTTTCGACTTCTTTAATGGTGCCTTTCACGGTTTGCTTAATGGGTTCATAGTCTAAAAACCAAAATAAATTCATGGGTTGGTCATTATGTTGCTGTGCCAACATATCAATCACACTTTTTTCACCCAGACCGACAAGGTGCCTACGATAAAAATAATACAGCAACAACAAAGTAGTCATCACCATTACCCCAAGCATGATCCAAAAGGCCTGTGCGTGTTTCAGCCCCGGCATAAACTCAAAGTTCATACCATACACCCCTGTAAATAAAGTCAAAGGTGCAAAAACTGCGGTAATGATGGCTAAAATCCGCATGTTTTCATTGGTCTGGTTGGCAATAGCAGAAAAATGCAGATCAATTGCGGTTTGCACTGCAGAGCGTAAGCGAATGGTATGCTTTTGAATTCGTTCAATGTGACTGGTCAAATCATCCAAACGTACCAAAATAATATCCTGCCGTTCACTACGTTTTTTGCCACGTAAATGTGGGTAGTTATCGACAATTTCATCACGCAATTCCTGCAAGGCTTCTATTTGCTCTTCACATAAATTTTCAACTTGCTGAAACGCCATATTTTCTTGCAGCAATTGATGCCAACGGGTAAAACGACGATGTCCCTGCAACAACTCTTGTTGCCAATATTCCACACGGCGGGTTAGCGGCATGCGAATATCCAAGTAATCATCCGCTACCAAATTCAGTAAACGCAACGTTAAATCTAATGGTGTTGCTGCCAGTTTGCGTGCTTTATTCTGTTCTTCAATCGGGCGTTGTACCGCTGCTTCCACACGTGACAAATAGCTTTCCATGACTTTATTGCCCTGTTCCCGCACACTAATCAAAATCTGCGGTGTCATAATAAAGCTCATCGGCGTAGTGGCCAGTCCAAAAATCCGTTCATGTTTCTCCCCGACTTGTTGCCCTGTTGCAATACGGTCTTCGGGTGTGATCAGTTTACGGAAAATCAATAAGTCATAATCATCTAAAGTATCAAACGCACATGGATGCTCTATATTTAAAATATCGCGCACATGATATTCATTGAGCGATAATTGACTGTACTGAAAAATCTCTTGTTGCCACTGTTCTGCACGGTTAAGCACATCATCACGGGTGCAATCAATCCAGATAAATTCAGGCTCAAGCCCTTCAATTGGCTGTTTTTGCACATAAATATTGGTTTTATGATTGGTATGCAGATAAAAATAATAACTTTGCATAGAACGGGCACTCTATTTCAGTTTTCTTGTACGGTTTTTTGAGATTTTAAGATGTACTCATCTTAAGCCTGCATCAGGCTTCTTTTCAAATACATGCTGTAATTTATGCCGCTTTTCATACAACAAAGATGGTTTGTACGATGCAACAAAATTTTTAGCATAAAAAAACCCGCATTCAGATTGAATACGGGTTTTTTGACCATTTCAGATCATCAACACAGCATTACGCTTGTTCGATATCTTTCATAGTTAATTTGATACGACCACGGTTGTCTACATCAGCAACCTGTACTTTCACTTCCTGACCTTCTTTCAACACGTCTGCAACGTTGGCAATACGCTCATTTGAAATTTGAGAAATGTGAAGTAAACCGTCAGTACCCGGAAGGATATTTACGAACGCACCGAATTCAACAATACGGATTACTTTACCTGTGTAAATTGTACCCGGCTCGATTTCAGCAGTTAAAGCCTGAATTTTTGCAACAGCAGCTTGTGCAGCAGCTTTGGTTTCACCAAATACGCGCACTGTACCGTTGTCTTCAATATCAATTGCCGCTTTAGTTTCTTCAGTAATTTGACGGATGGTTGCACCACCTTTACCAATTACATCACGAATCTTGTCTGGGTTGATGTTGATGACTTGGAAGGTCGGCGCGTGCATAGAAATTTCTGGACGTGCACGTGAAATCACTTGGTTCATTGCATTCAAGATGTGCATACGACCTGCATAAGCTTGGTTCAATGCAACTTCCATGATTTCTTCAGTGATACCTTCAATTTTGATGTCCATTTGAAGTGCAGTAATACCGTTGGCAGAACCTGCAACTTTAAAGTCCATATCACCAAGGTGGTCTTCATCACCCAAGATGTCAGAAAGCACTGCAAAACGCTCGCCTTCTTTTACCAAGCCCATTGCGATACCTGCAACTGGTGCTTTAAGCGGAACACCTGCATCCATAAGTGATAAAGATGCACCACATACAGACGCCATAGAAGATGAACCGTTTGATTCAGTAATGTCAGATACAATACGAATCACATACGGGAAGCGGTCTGCAGCAGGAAGAACAGCTTGCACACCACGACGTGCCAAACGACCGTGACCAATTTCACGACGTTTAGGACCAGATTCACGACCTGTTTCACCTACAGAGTATGCAGGGAAGTTGTAGTGCAACATGAAGTTGTCAGTTTTAGTACCTGATAGTGTATCTACCATCAAGGCATCACGTGTATTACCCAAAGTCGTGGTGACTAAAGCCTGAGTTTCACCACGGGTGAACAATGCTGAACCGTGCGCGCGATCAAGCACACCCACCTGTACATCTAATGCACGTACAGTTTTGGTGTCACGACCATCAATACGTGGCTTACCAGACAAGATGTTGTCACGTACAGTGCGGTATTTCAGGTCTTCAAAGAGTTCATTCAAGTCATCTGCGATGCCATCAACGTCTTCTTCTGGAACAAACTGAGCTACAGCTTCAGCTTGAAGTGCGTCTAATGCAGCATAACGGTCTTGCTTAATTGCAATCGTATATGCTTCAGAAATTTTCGCTTCAAATGCTTCTTTTAACTTCGCACGAAGGTCTTCATTTTTCTCTGGTGCAGTCCAAGTCGATTCTGTTGCGCCAGCTGCCGCAGCAAATTCTTTGATCGCTTGAATTGCAATTTGCATTTCGTCATGACCGAAAAGCACCGCGCCTAACATTTGGTCTTCTGAAAGTTCTTTCGCTTCAGATTCAACCATTAATACTGCAGATTCTGTACCTGCAACCACAAGGTCAAGGTCAGATTGCGCCATTTGTTCAAAGTTCGGGTTAAGTACGTATTCGCCGTTGATTAAACCGACACGTGCAGCACCAATTGGGCCACGGAAAGGCGTACCTGCAATTGCAAGTGCAGCAGAAGTACCTAACATGGCTGCAATGTCAGCGTCCATGGTTTTGTCAGAAGACACAACCGTCGCAGTCACTTGAATTTCGTTATAGTAACCTTCTGGGAACAACGGACGAATTGGACGGTCAATCAAACGTGAAATTAAAGTTTCCGCTTCAGACGCACGGCCTTCACGCTTACCATAACCACCTGGGATACGACCCGCAGCATATTGTTTTTCTTGGTAGTTAACAGTCAACGGGAAGAAGTCTTGACCCGCTTTCGCTGTAGGTTGAGCAACCACAGCAACCAATACAGTTACACCACCCATAGTGATCATAACCGTGTTAGCTTGACGCGCAACGCGACCAGTTTCTAGAACAACTTGGTGCTGACCAAATTGGAATTCTTTACGAATAATATTAAACATCGACATATTTTATTTTTTCCTAGTTCTTGTGAACAATTATTCTCGTGGAGACCCCTAAGGTTTGGCATTCACAACACAATATTTTGGTAAATGACAAAGCTTAGAAGCCGACCTCACTCGAATGAAACACGATTTTTAAACACAAAGAAGGAGCGAAACATTCGCCCCTTCCACTGATCTAGCCAAAGCTAGATTTACTTTAGTTTTCAGTAATACAGCATTCAACATGCAATAGTCCGAAAATAAAAGCTTAAATCGAATTAACGACGTAAACCTAAAGCAGCGATCAATGCGCTGTAACGAGTCGCATCTTTGCCTTTAAGGTAGTCAAGTAACTTACGACGTTGGTTAACCATACGGATTAGACCGCGACGGCTATGGTGGTCGTGTTTGTGCTCTTTGAAGTGACCTTGTAAGTCATTGATTTGAGCTGTTAAAAGCGCTACTTGAACTTCTGGTGAACCAGTGTCGTTTTCAGCACGAGCAAATTTAGCAATGATCTCTGCGCGATCTGCGTTTGTTAAAGCCATTCGATTTCTCCGAGATGCTTAATAAAAAGATTTGATACCGATCAATTGATGAATCAACTGACTGCCGTGCATCACTACAGCAAGGGCATCATTTTAAGGCAAAAACGTGCCGATTGCAAAACAGAACGACTAACAACTGCTTTAATTTTTACTTTAAGCAGTCACACCAGATTTTTTCTGCCCGCTGTTCTGCATAGATAAAAGTATAAAGTACTCCGCATAAATAAATATACATTTGTATATGTTTGATAATATGTAATATTTTGCCAATAACATAAAACATAATGTCATTTTTAGCTCACAAAATAAAACAGCCCGAGCAGAGCTCGGGCTGTTTTTGCGCTGTAGTTTCTTGTCTTATTATTCTTATTGTTTTGTTTATTGTCGTTATTTGCGCGTTTTCGCGTCTTATTGTCTGAACATTCCTGTTCTGGGTTTCACGTCCTTGTGTGGTAGATTTTGCCATAATACTAAAGTGAAAGAAGTCGTATTTCTCGTATCTATTTGTAAGCTTTTTCTTACAACAAGTAAGCATTGTCTGTATTTTGCAAGCCAACAAAACCAACAGACATAAAAAAGCCCTGTAGTCTCTCCCAAAACTACAAGGCTTAGCGGCTGTAAGTTTCCTCTTCTCACTCACGTCCTGTCAGTTCGCTGTCTATCGACAATTATCGTTATTATTCTGCGATTATGCTCAAAATCCTTATTGAGCTTTTTGTGTGAAGTCATCTTCTCAAAAACATACTCGAATCTCTATGCGCAAATTTCTCGAATTGATGTAAGCCATTTCGTACAAAAGCACCTATTATTCACTTCCGCTTAATAATTCAGAACCTCATTAATTCTAGCTAACAAACCACTGCTACGACGGGTGCGAATACTCAATGCCTGTTCCAGCGCTTGTGCATCGACCAGCAAACTCACCACTTTTTTAGCACGGGTAATAGCCGTATAAATCAGTTCCTTGCTGAGCAAGTTTTTAGCCATAGCATCTAGCACCACTGCTGTATGGCTAAACTCCGAACCTTGTGATTTATGAATAGTGAGCGCAAAAGCTGTTTCAATATTTTTAGGTAAGCGTGTTGCAGGTACCCATTTGTCCAGACTTGGAAAATACACTTCAAACTGGCGCTGTGCGTTATGTGCTCGCATAAAGCAAATACCAATATCACCATTCGACAGTCCCAACTGATAATCGTTATAGGTCATCATCACAGGTCGGCCGATATACCAACCCCCTTGTTTCTGCTGTTTGGATTGCTGTAAAAGGCGCTGTTCAATCTGCACATTCAGTTGCTTTAAGCCCAAATGACCATGACGAATCGCGGTTAAAATACGGTAATCATCAAACACCTGAATAACCTGCATCACAAAATGCTGAAAATCTTGCAAATCGTTGCCTTCAGCCAAGCCCGCATTCAATACTTCCACATAGGACTGATAGCCATACATGAGTTGGTCATAATAGCCATCCAAATCTGTTGCAGACATTGGACTGTCTTGACTTGGTAGATATTGAAGTTGAACTTCATCGACCTGTATTTGTTCTAAATTGATTTTGCGTAACTGGGTGGCAGCAACCACCTGCTGTTCAAACGCCGCCAAAACCTGCTGTGCAGGATGCTCTTGCTGAATGAACTTCGCCATTGCCCCAATTTTTGCCCCTTCGGCAAAACGGCGTGTGGTGACTAAATTGACACGATTTTTTGCTAATTCAGGAACTTGCTGTAAATCTGCCAACACAGTACCAACATCGACTGACGCCAACTGATTGGCATCTCCTAACAGGATTAAACGAGCCTGCGCAGGAATGGCAGCCAATAACATCTGTGACAGGCTTAAATCCAGCATCGACGCTTCATCGACCACAATCACGTCATAAGGTAGAGGTTGTTTAGCGTGAAAGCGTGGCTTGCCTGTATTGCCTAAGCCCAATAAACGATGCAAAGTCACGGGTCGTAATTGACGTAAAGCATCGACATTAAACATTTGTAAAGCTTGACTATTCAAGGCATTTTGCAAAGCTTCATCCATCCGCTGTGCCGCTTTGCCTGTTGGTGCAGCCATCGCAATCCGAATATTTGGCAAAGCTTGATTAAGCACCGCAACAATATGCGCCAAAGTATAGGTTTTTCCTGTACCTGGCCCACCAGTGATAATACTTAAACTTTGAGTTGCCGCAGTCTGTAACGCTTTTTGCTGCTGTGGATCTTGCAATAAATTAAGCTGTTCGGCTTGTAATTCAAAGGACAAAGGCGGCTGCGCCTGAATCCGTAAAATATCGCTAGCAACCTGATGTTCCAGTTTCCAGTAGCGATACAAATACAAACGCTGCCCATCAAATACAAACGGTGCAATTTGTGGATCAGGATTTAAAGCGCTACGCTGCAAGTTCATGTGCAAATGTTGCAATGCCGCCACTTGTTCTGCGGTTGCAGGAATACAGCTATCCCCTTGCTGAATAGCATCGAGTACCTGTTGCATCAAAATTTGCGCTGAAGCATCAAAAGTGACATTGCTAAATGGCGGCTGACATAGGTAATCCATCCACGCCTGCATTGGCGTTTGAGCTGAATTTAAGTGAATATGCTTGTTTTCCACACAGTTATCCTCAAAGTTATCCACAGGATAAGCAATTGTTTTATTAAGTCGATAAGCTGACTTAGCGTTATTTTTTAAGTTCAAAGTAACCCAATATTTGATCTAGTTGCAGAATAAATTCCGCATCTGGCCGCCAATGACAAACCCCTTGCCCTGCTTGCCCCTGCATACCACGCAAATACAAATAACTGGCTCCACCCAAATGTTGCCGAATATCATAATCTTGCAAACGACTGCCCAAATAACGGTGCAACGCCACCAAATACAAGGCCGCTTGTAACCAATAACTCGATTGGGTCATGTTGTGTTCAAGGTTGGTTTTTTCATAATCGCGCTGATCGGCACCCAAATAATTACTCTTATAGTCGGCAATGTGATAACACTGCCCATCAAAATAAACCAAGTCAATTGAGCCTGTCAGATAACGCGCAGTAGTGGCTTCATTTAAATCTTGAATAGGATGTCCCGCATCTTTAAACAATTGCTGAATTGCTTGAATAAATAAGCGCTGATCTGCCAACGCCAAATAGAATGGAAACTCTGATAAATAATGTGCAGTAGATAAGGCGGAAAGCTGGAAAGTATCGTGCAAAGGAGTATTCAACACATCCTTCAGCCACTCGGTCATGTGCGCAAAAATATCTGCTTCCTGCACAGTCGCGCTGCCTTTGGCAGTGTCGAGTTTTGCAATCAAATCTACCAATAACACATCTGAATTAAACTCTTTGTCGTTATGAAAACGGCGTTTGACTTCTTCAAAAATGTCATCATGACTGGCTTGAAAGTCGATATATTCAAAGAGTTTATGTAAAAAACTCCCCGCTTGAGTACCACGCTGAAAATTAGCTTTGATCCATGCAATCGGTTGAGCCACCTGTACGATTTCCTGTTCCGTTTCGACAGGTTCCTGATTGATTTCGTCGGCAGCAGCAGCCTGCTCCTCGCTTGCCAATGCCAAAGTATCGCTACGCATGGCGGCAGGTAAATGTTGTGCCAAGCCACTAAAACTGGTTTTGGTTCGTGGATAAAAGCGACGCTGCGGAAAATCTGCAGCTTCAATCTTAATTTCTTGCACTTGTTCAAGTTGTAATGCTGCCGCCAATTGTGTCAGAGGTGCTTCATCACAGCTCCATGCTGCTGCAATTTCTGCTGAACTTGGCGCTTGTAAACGCCAGACATTTAAACCAGCAGATTTTAGTGCAGCCTCTTTTTTACCTTCTTTTGCAGGCGTAGGCTGTTTTAGCATCGCATAGACCCGATAACTGGCACGGGTGAGTGCCACATACCAAAGCCGATTCAACTCTGCCAAACGGCGCTCACTGTGCTGCTGCATTGCTGTGGCATCTATGTCTTTATGTTTAATGGCAATGATACGTTGCTCAATGCCTTGCTCTTCCTGCGTTGCAAACACCAAAGCAGACTTGTCAGATTTGGGCGGCTGATCTGCCGACATCAAAAAGACCACTTTAAACTCCAAGCCTTTGGACTGGTGAATGGTCATCAATTTCACGCCTGCCGCATTAGAAAGTTTTCGTTCAATTTCCCAATCGCGTTTGGCAGGTGATTCAACTTGCTGTAAATACCAGTAATACAGCATGTAAGCCCCTTGATGGCGTTCACTTTGACGACTCAGCAATTCAGTCAAATGACGTAAATTCACCACATGCCGTTCATTGTCAAAACTGCGTTTCGCCACCAAATTTTCCCAAACTTTAAATAAGTTTAGGCAGTAATTCCATGCGGTTAAAAAGCCTTTATTGACCCACATTTCCCGAATGCAGTCGAAGTCATAAATAAACTGACCTAACCCCTGTTGCTCAAGTTCAATCAACTGTTGCAGGTTATAACCCAATAAACGTGTCAGTAAGGCACGCTTGACCTTGGCTTCATCATAAGGATGTAAAATTGCAGTTAAAATTGCCGCCACATCTTTGGCTAAAAAGCCTGTAAAAACACTGCGCTGACTACTTCTATTGACCTGAACTCCAATCCGTTCAAGCTCGTATTGGGCTTGATCAAGCTTTTGATGACTGGTCGATAAAATGGCAATATCATCGGCTTGTAAAGCGACTTTGCCTGAAGAGTGATCAAAATATAAATCGCCTGCAATGCCTTGATTTAATAACTCGCGAATTTTTCGTGCAATTTGAATGGACTCATCCTGTTCATGTTCCACCGTTACCCAACGCAGCGGTGCGGGATTGGCCTGTTGCCGATCCATTAAAGCAGGATGAGGACGTGAACCTGCAATGACAGGTTCATAAATCACTTTCTCACCAAAAGCGGGTTGGCGTTGAAATAACTCATCCACCACACAGACCAACTCTTTCACTGAACGATGATTTTGTCTGAGTGAATAAATGCGACCTTGCTTTTTCAGCACGTCATCACGGGCATTGTTATAGGTCAGCATATCGCCACCGCGAAAACCATAAATCGCCTGCTTAGGATCGCCCACCATAATCATGCAACCGCGCGCATACCACTTCGGATTACGCCAAATTTGCGCCAGCATGTCGTCTTGATCTTGGTTAGTATCCTGAAACTCATCCACCAAAATCAGTGGATAACGGGTATGCACAAACTGCGCAAAACGCTGCCCACGTTCGCCCTGCAACGCTTCGGCTAAGCTGCGAATTTGTTGGGCAAAAGTGGTTTCCCCTTTTTGCTGTAAAAGTTGCGGTAAACGCTGCTTGACGTGTTGTACCAAATAGAATTTTAAATTGGTATCCACCAATTCAATTTGACGCTCAAAATTAAGTTTGGCATCCACAACTGCTTTAATTTTTCGGATTACAGGATGATCAAAAAAAGCATCTTGCACCTCTTGCGTACATGGCGCTTTCGCTTTGTTAAAAATAGATTTTCTGAGCTTACCGTCTTGATTCAAATATAGTGCAAAGACCGCATTAAACAATTCAGCAAGGTGTGAATTAAAATAATGTTCTAAAGGATTATGCTTAATTTTTTCAATCAGTTTTGGCAAAGCTTCTGTAAATAGTGGCTGCAACCCCTTCTTGTCACTCCCCGCGACATAATGGGAAAAATTAAAACTATATTCACCATCATAATATTCTTTTAATTCTTCAATTTGCGTGATGTTGATACTGGCTAAATTCTGCAACGCCTCTGCTAAATCCTGAACCTCCAACTGTGCCTGATCTATGCCCTGAATCTCTGCCGATGCAAAATTCAAACTGGTATTGACCAACCCCTCATAATCGGCTGCAGATTTCAACCGCCCACATAACAGCATATAGTCCACAACATGCTGAGGCTGTGCCTGAATCCATTCACGCAGCACATCATGCACCAATTGTTCGGTATAGACCGATGCTTGGTCAGTAATATTGGCGCGCTCAATTTTGCCACTTTCAAAGGAAAATTCACGCAATAATTTTTGGCTAAAGCTATCCAGCGTTCCGACAAATAATTCATCGAGTTGTGCAATCACCAACTTCAAACGTGAACTGGCATAGTCCAGTTTTAAACGATATTTCTGCAAAATATGTTTGAGTAAAGGGTCTTGTAGTTGTGTAATTTTCTCTGCAAGGGCACGCTGATCTAAAGACTGGTTTAAACACTGATCGATATATTGTTGGGTTTCAAGCAAACGTGCACGAATACGACTTTTTAGCTCGGCTGCTGCGGCACGGGTAAATGTGGTCGCAATCACCTGATTAGGCAAATAATCTTTCAGGAAAATCCGCACCATCAAACTAGATAAAGTATAGGTTTTTCCTGTACCTGCCGATGCTTCAATCCAATGCAAGCCTTTAAATTGCATCTCTTGAATTGGGTCATAACAAATTGGGAATGGGCTAGATGAGTTCACGCAGATTCCCCTTGTTTTTGAAGATTTTTCGCAGATTCATAATTTTCAATGATGGGCTGATACAGTCGATGGCTATATTGCTGAAATGCCTCAATCAACAACGGTTCAGTTTCACTGTCTTGAAAAATAAATGACCAGTCTGGGTGATTTTTCTCACTTTCATCAATAAAGCTCCTCCTAGCACCGTCATGCCAATGTTTTACGAAGCTTTCCATATTCAAAACTTGATCGGACTGAGCTTCATCCCACTGAATTTCAAATTCTTTTTTATCTTTCATTTTTAAAACCAAAGCCGCAGGCAATAACACAGGATATTGCTGTGCGTGTTTCCAGAACTCAAACCACTGGGCTAAATACTCGTGTGCTTGCTGTGCATGGATATTGGCAAAATGAATCACCGCATCTTTACACACCACAATCCGCTCTAAATCTTGCTGTTCTGTGTTCTGATAAGCCACCCAGAACAGATATTCCAACCATACTTCGGCATATTTTTTTGGTCTGGCACTCGCTGCCACCACGCTACACCAAAGCTTTGTAGGCTGTTCAGGCACTTGAATACGGATATGCAAATGCGGATTCATTTTCCAAAGCTGTTGCGTTGTTGCGGTTGCCTCATCTGCAAACTGCTGCAGTATGTCACGTAAATATTGCTGTTCTTGCAGTCCCGTTTTAAACGTGGCATTTAAAGTTTTGCCCACAGGTAAAGTATCTTGCAACAAGCTTTCTGCATCTTGCGTGCCATGTTGGAGTAAAAAATCACGCACACTATATTTTTCCAAGCCATTTAAAATCAGTGGCTCATGGTTCATTGCAGCAGTGTCGGATTGTAAATTTTCGACTCCAATCGCTTTTAAATAGGCACGTGCAGGGAAACATACATCTCGAATCCATTGCATACTGTCGAGTACCACCACGTCTTGTGGCAATAATGGATATTCACCAAACCATGCTTCGCGTGGTGTGGTTTCTTGCTGCATTTGTTTGGCAACCCGATACCATTGATCTTTAAAGCGAACTTCACGGCTTTCGGCAAAACGCAGTTGATCAAAAGGTTGCAAACTATGTAAGTGATAAAGAGATTTCAATTGTGCGGGAATCTCGACACCATTCAAATTTAAGCGTGAATCGCTAGCTTCATCGGGATGTTTCACAATCAACTCCAAATGCTGCACAAATTCCTGCACCAGCACGGATGGATCACGTACCTCACCATCGCTGACATCAAAACCGTTATAAAATAACCAAACACTGTCTTGCGCCAACAATAAACTATCTAAAAATGCCCCTTGATCATCCTCAATGCGTGAACGATCTCCCAGTTGTGGTTTTAATAATTGCATCAAATCAAAAGCCAATTGCTGGTCACGACTTGGGAACACGCCATTGTCCAAATTCAGCATCACAATCAGCTTATACGGCAGTGGACGAATTGCACCAATTTGGCTAAAGGTAATGGCGCCCGATGGACTGGCTTGTTCGAGTTGGGTTTCGAGCTGGGCTGAAATTTCTTGCAGAATATAATCCAGCGGTAAGCTTAAATGACGCAAATCTTGACCCGACTGCACATCAAAATAACTGGCTAAGGTCAGCATACGGTCATGTTTTTGCACCAAACTAAACACCGATGCCAACACATCTACTCCTGCATCCTGAAACTCACTCAGGTCTTGCATCAGTTGTTTAAGCCAATATTCCACCGTTTTGGCTTGCCCCAATTCATGCTGAATTAGCCAATCACGGCGCTGTGCAAAATCCTGATAAATTTGAACCAGTTTAAAAATCAATTCAAAATCGCTACTTTGCACATCGGCATAACTTAAAGTGTGCTGAACCACGCAATGCTCTGGCACTGCAACGCCCAAAGCCAAACGATCTAAAGCAAACTTTAAGCTGAACCGATAATCTTGATCATCTGCACTCAGGCTGCGTTTTAAATGCTCGGCATCTAAACCACGTTTAAAACCTGCATTGGCCAACAACTCATTCATGCGCTCAATATTGTTTAAATTCAAGGCATAACGCTGTTGTGTGGCAGCTAAACTCAACCAGTCGCCAAACTCCTCAAAGCTAAAACGTCCTTGTACTAGCGCTATACGCCCAACCACCGCACGCCAAGCATTATGAATGTCTAAAGAGCTGATGCCTGCAATTTGAATAGGCAAATACACACTATCTTGACTGAGTTGATGCCCTAAAGCGGCTTGATTCTGCTGTGATTTTTGTTGTCCTTTCTGATAGAGATCACGTTCACTTGGCGGTGCAGCAAATACGCTGCGAATTAAAGATTCTTGTTCTTTGAGTTTCGGACTCAACACCAAAATATCACTGGCTTGGCGGCTGTCATCTTGTCCTAGCCATGCAATTAAACGATCTTTAAGTACCTCAAGCTGACGTAAACTTGAATGACACACATGAATTTGCAATGACTCATCGGCAGGGTCTAAGTCATACGCCTGCGCGACTGGCTCAACCAAATTCAATACATCCGATTGAATTTTGCCAAGTAAATGTTGCGGCTCTTCTTCAGGGAAAAGATCATACCACTCGCCTTCATCACCACTCGACAACGCCGCCAATAAAGAAAAGTGATCGCGTGCCTGCTTACCAAAGCGTGTCAGCAAGGGATGATGTGACTCGCGCATATCGGCATTAAATTCACCATTATATTTTTTGATATACGCAGCAATATCATCATCGCTTACAGTTTTATTTTGACTTTCCATCTCGCGAATAAAGCGACTTTTGATTCGCGCATCCATGTTTAATTTCCACTTAGGATCGACCATGTCTGCCCAATATTCTTGCGATGGGTTGTAATGCAGAATAAAAATATCCATATACTGCGCCAAACGGCGAATAAACAACAACTGGCTTGGCGGCAAATCCAATAAGGTAAAAATCACCAACTGTTTGGGTAATTTGTTAATACACGAATTTGGATTTTCAGGCTCGCCCAAAGCTTGCCAAAATTGCAGATCAATCTCCTGCATTTTTTCAAAATCTGCATGAAAAATATGCAACCACAACCAACTTTGCCATTGCTCTAATTCTTCGGCTTGCTCTTGAGTAAATGCGGCTATTTCCAATGCCGCTTGTTTTTCTTCTTCGCTCTCAAAGTTTTTAGGGATATAAATTTGCTGCTTTAAGTTCAGGCGTTTCTGCTGTCCCCAAACCGCTAACCAATTGCTTTGACATTGGCAGACACCCTCGCAGCCTTTTTGGCAAAAACCACGATAAACCATGTAATTGCTAAATAAACGTGAAACTTTATCTGCCACCCAATACAGCATGTTTTGCTTTTTGAGCTGCTTTTCTAAACCCTGTGACAATTGCTCTGCGCTGTCATAAATTCGCTGAATCAAACGATGTAAAGCATGCTCCGCAGGAAGTGGGTTTTGTTCGTGTTGTATCCACGGTTGTAAGTCATAAAACACACGCCATTGCATCACAATACGCGGAATATTTGCCTGACGCACCCGATCTTTATCGTCTAAAACTGCCTGATAAGCGGCCCATTGAAAGGCACGAATACGATGATGAAATTCAGTATTGGCACTAATGCCTTTTTGCTCGGCTATTTTTTCCGTCAGCCACTTTTCTACTGCCACTGAAGGCACAATAAAATGCTGGGTTTGTAGCACCTGAAGCGGATTCGATGTCGGTTGACGTATGGTTTTCAGCATTTCATTGACTAAAACTTCTATACGTTGGCTTTGTATGACATGAATCGCCATAAGGTATCCTTTAATTTATTTTGAATAAGAATGTATTAAATGTACTAGAAGGCCGTTGATCTATCATTTGCCTCAAGCACAACAAAAGAATAAAGATTATTGGCTATACACTTACAACGGTGTATGCCACTTTACAAGCATACTTTTATTGCCTACTTTATTCAAAAAGTGCTTTGAATAAAGTGGTTTAATTTACCAAACAGCATACGATTATCCGCCATTTTAAGGTTGTATTTATGATAAAAAGAGAGACAATTCCAGACAGTATTGATCCAAGCCTAGACTTGGAAATGATTCGTGCAGAATGCCTAGAACTGGTCAAAAAACGTGCCTATTTTTCTGCAGGTGCAGCCGTCATTCCTGTGCCGTTCTTAGACGTTGTCATTGATGTGGGCATCTTGTCGCAACTGATTCCAGAAATTAATGCACGTTTTGGCTTATCTCCTGAGCAAGTCAGCGTGTATGATCCTGAAACCCGAAAAGTCCACTGGAGCGAATTGCGTAAACGCGGTGTGGAATTTTCAGGCTTAGTCGTGGCGCGTACTGCAGTAAAAAAATCCCTGAATAATGTCGCAGCCAAGTACATCACCAAACAAGTCACCAAGTTTATTCCATTGGGTGGACAAATGGTGGCAGCAGGTTTGGGTTATTTTATTATGAAAAAAATTGCCGAAACGCATGTTGAAGAAAGCTATAAACTGGCAAAAAGCATTCAGCTTAAACAAGCCAAAGTTGTGAATGCTTAATTTTTAAACTAAACAGACTCAAATTCAGCTAACTTAACACGCAGTCTTTGCATCCTCGAGGCAGATTATTCTGCCTTGAGTTGTTTCAAGATGGTTCTTAAAATTTCCAAACGTGCTGCATTTTTGTCATTACTCGGAATGATGTGCCACGGTGCATATTCGGTACTGGTACGTTGCAGCATATCTGCCGCTGCCACCAAATAATCATCCCAACGGCTACGGTTGCGCCAGTCTTCATCTGTAATTTTAAAACGCTTATGTGCGGTTTCCTGACGTGCTTGAAAACGCAGCTCTTGCTCATCTTTACTAATGGCTAACCAAAATTTGATGACGACAGTTTGATGATCATTTAAGTCTTTTTCAAAACGGTTGATTTCGTCATAAGAACGCTGCCATTCCAGTGGGCTAATCAAACCTTCTACACGTTCTACCAATACCCGCCCATACCAAGAACGGTCAAAAATATTGATTTTTTCTTCAGGCAGAATTTTCGTCCAAAAACGCCACAAATAAGGACGACTGATTTCAAAGGCTTCAGGTGCACTAATGGTGTAAATTTCGTATTCACGCGGATCCAGTTTTTTTACAATCCGTTTAATCGCGCCGCCTTTGCCTGCTGCGTCCATTCCTTCAAAAACAATGCTGACATTACGGTTATCTAAACGCAGTGCATCTGCCACTTTTTTCGTGAGTTTCTTTAACTCTGCTTTATAGTCATCCTCATTGACCGATTCAGATACAGGATTAAGCAAAACTTCTGGAATTTCTGCAGCTTGCCAAGTGATGCCCGAACTGGTCGGATGCACAGGACAATGCTCTAAAGCACGTAAAATATGCTGTGCAAATTGTTGATCGCGGATGGTTTCATCTTCGCAATCAATCATAATCCAGTCATCGGTAAAGCGTTGGCGCAGCTTTTGCAAGCTGTCATATTGCTTTTTATTGCGCCAATCCAAGCCGTGCAATTTATGCCAATGCACTTCGCTCGGTTCCATATCATCTAGTCGTTTTTGTAGTGATTTCCACGATAAATCGAACCAGATTTTAATGACATCCACATGGTTATTTTTTAAGTCTTCTTCATAGGCACGCATTTTTTCGACATAGTTATCAAACATGGTGTCATCAATTTGTTTAGACACATGCATGGCTGTGCTTAATAAGTCACTATACCAATTGCCAAACATCACCATAATTTGACCTTCGGCAGGAATAAAACGTGCATAAGGCTGCCAAAGTGTCTGTTTGGGATTAAACGGGTGCGGCGCATCGGCTTTTACCCTTAAATAACGCGGATCGACCCATTCTCTTAATTGTTTAACCGATTCACCCTTACCCGCCAATTCAATGCCGCTCACTAAAATCAGCAAACTTTTGGCATTTTTTTCACCTTTGGTGTTTTTTAAAGCATATTGGGCTTCAATTAGCTCGACTGAAAGTTGTTCTTCTTCCATGAGTTTAAATTCAGTATGTGCTTGTGACATCATCTACCCTATTGTTGTGTTATTTAAGCTCTGCTGATCATTCATCTATATTTACGATATTAGAATGAGCGACAGACTTTGATCAGTATACGAATATCGACCCATTTTTTAACAACTTTTCGCTTATTTTTGTAGATTAATCTCACACACTGACCTTTGCCGTTTGGAATTCTGTGTAATTTGTCATAGCGACGAGATCAAACTCACATTAAGATTTGCCCATTCAACTCAATAATGAGACACCCTATGTCTAAACTTGCTGCTTTAGATGAGCTGTTAGAACTGTATTATCAATTTAAATATCATAAAAATCCTATGCTTTTTCAACGCTTACAAGATGTTCAAGCATGGCAAAAACAGCGTATGCAACGCACCCATGCCACACAGTTTGCCGAAAAGCACAATGTCTTGATGGCTGAATATTTTTTAAACCGCTTATATGGCGGTCCAGATTTTGACGCTTTGGCAGGTCAAATTGCTCGCCTACTGAAATATGCACACAAAGCTGAAAAAATCATCCCTGAAAATGCAATAAAAACAGGGACTTCTGGGGTAAGTCTGGCGATTTTGGCAGTGCAGTTAGATGAACAAGTCGCGATACAATTGCTACAGGACTATCCTGAAAATATGCCTTTAAATGATGAGATGATGCGTCTGACTTATTTAAAGCTCGATCAGGGCGAAGCACGCTTAAAACAATTAAATATGTTGGATGAACTGGGTAAAAACCTAGATAAATATATGCGCTCTTTTGTGGTCTATACCGCTTTTAAAATGTGTAAAGGCGCGGCGCAAAAATACAGTTTTCAAATTATGTATGAGTTTATGCAAGATGGCTTTTTAGCCATGAAACCATTAAAGTCTGCAGAGAAATTTGTGAAGCAATTTACTACCACAGAACGGGAAATTATTGCCAAAGTACATGCAGGTGATTTACATCCATTTTCATAATCCCAATGTGTGAAATAACCAACACTTATTCAGCACACTTACGCTATCTTTGGTTTTTTCTGTATATTATTCATAACAATTGCATGATGATTACTGTACAAGTGCTTAGAATCTGTCATCATGCATACACTGCAGCCTTAAGCCTTTTTATCCTGAGGAGTGACTCCAATGTCGAATGAAAATCAAACGCCTACCGCTACTCCCGAGTCGGCACAACCAACAGACAAAGTGAGTCCATTCTTAACCGAACCTCTACCGCAAGGCGCTCCACAAGGTCAGCAACAATCTTTAGAACAAAAATTAACGGATACACCTGTTACGGGTTCAGTGCCAAAATATAATTTGCCGCGCGGTGCCAACACAGGCAATGTCGGTGCAACCACACACTTCGGCTACCAAACCGTCAGCAGTGAAGATAAAGCCCAGAAAGTCGCAGAAGTCTTCCACTCGGTTGCAAGCAAATACGACATTATGAACGACTTAATGTCATTTGGTATTCACCGCTTATGGAAACGCTTTGCGATTAATATGTCAGGTGTACGTCGTGGTCAGCGCGTACTGGACATTGCAGGCGGTACGGGTGACTTAGCCAAAGTCTTTAGCCGTGAAGTTGGCCCTACAGGTCATGTGGTACTGTCAGATATTAACGAATCTATGCTGAATGTTGGCCGTGACCGTCTAATTGATGCAGGCTGTACCAATGTCGATTTCGTGTTGGCGAATGCCGAAACTTTAGAACCATTTGAAGACAACAGCTTTGACTTACTGACTATTTCATTTGGTTTACGTAACGTGACCGATAAAGATGCAGCTTTGGCAGCGATGTACCGCGTACTCAAGCCGGGTGGTCGTTTATTGATTTTAGAATTTTCAAAACCAGTATTTGAACCGTTCTCAAAACTCTACGATTTATATTCATTCACAGCATTGCCATTGATGGGTAAAATTGTCGCAAACGACTCAGAAAGCTACAAATACTTGGCTGAATCTATTCGTATGCACCCAGATCAACGCACTTTAAAAGGCATGATGGAACAGGCAGGCTTCCAAAACTGTGATTACCACAACCTGACTGGTGGTATTGTTGCCGTTCACCGTGGTTTTAAACTCTAAGGCGTACCGCAATGTGGTCAATTCTCGCCCTTGGTGCAGTTGAGAAACTGATTCATCATGTTATTGATTTGGATGCGATTACTCGCATCCAGCTCAACCAACTACACGGCAAAATGTTGCGTGTGGTGCTCGATTCGCCACAGCTTTCTGTAGATGTCTTTTTTGATGACAACAAAGTTCGTTTAGAACCTACTGCAACAGGTCACAGCGAGCAGCCTTCTATTTTTGAGCAACGCCCGTTTGATCAAGCGCAAAATATCAGCCCCGCAACGACCACTTTGCATGTTAAAAATGTGGTGCAATTGCTCAAACTGTTGCTATCCGATGAAGTGGGCAATATTCCCCTACAAGGTGACTATCATCTTTTACAAGATATTCAGCGCATTATGCAGCAGGCTGAACTAGACTTGGCCGCACATTTAAGCCCTTGGATTGGTCCTGCTTTGGCTCATGAAGTTGGCAAAATTCAGCTTGCACCCAAGCATTTAAAACGCAGTCTACACAGCCATTTGTTCTTTGCTGAAGATGCCCTAAAAGAAGACAGTGGTCTATTTGCCCCACGCTGGCAAATGGATGACTTACAACAAGACACGCGCATTTTTCAACAAAATTTAGACCGCGCCGAAGCCAAAATTCAACAGCTACAAGCGCAGCTTGATGCACAGCCAGATACCGCTTCTGACACCTTAAACTCCACTCAACCCTAGGGAATAAGTCTTTATGATTCCGCACGTTTCACGTTTACTCGAACTTTGGCGCATTGCCGCGCACTATAGACTCGACACGTTGTTTCCTGCGGAAGAACTACCAGAAAAGGCACGTCATGCGCTCAGTTTTATTCGCATGCACCCTGCGGCTTGGTCAAGTAAAGAACGTAAAAACCCGCTGAAGCTCAAAGAAGCTTTAGAAGAAATGGGACCATTGGCAATTAAACTTGGGCAATTGCTGTCTACGCGTCGTGACCTGATTCCGCCTGAAGTTTTACAGCAATTGGTATTGCTACAAGACCGTGTCAAACCGTTCGGTTCTGACGTGGCACAAATGCGAATTCAGCAATCCCTTAAGGCAGACATCAACACCCTGTTTGCCCGTTTTGATGAACAGCCTTTGGCAGCAGCCTCTATTGCGCAAGTCCATACCGCTGCCTTGCATGATGGTCGTGAAGTCGTGGTTAAAGTCACCCGCCCCGATATTCGCCAGCAAATTCTACAAGATTTTGAAATTTTGGAATGGCTCGGCGCAGCACTGGAAAAACGTCTGGAAGCGGCACGTGCTCTACATTTATCTGAAATTATTCAGGACTATCGTCAAATTATTCTCAACGAACTGGATTTGACCTTAGAAGCGGATAACACCCGCCGCATGCGTCACTACTTTACAGGCTCAAGCATGATGTATGTGCCTGAAGTCTATATGGACAGTAAAGATGTAATGGTGGCAGAGCGCATTACAGGCGTGCCAATTTCCGACACAGCAACCTTTGATCGTTTGGGTATGGATCGTGCCGATTTGGCAGAAAAAGGCCTCACAATTTTCTTTACCCAAGTGTTCCGTGACAACTTTTTCCATGCCGATATGCACCCTGGCAACGTCTTCGTGGAAACCATCAATCCGAATAATCCGCGTTTTATTGCGCTAGATTGTGCGATTATGGGCGAGCTGTCCAAGCATGACCAAATGACCGTAGCGCGTATGTTGCTAGCAGTGATGAACAGCAACTTTATGCAGCTGATTCAAGTCGTACATCAAGCTGGCTGGATTCCACCAGGCACAGATCAAGATGCCCTCGCCCGCGAAATGCGTCGTACTGTCGGGCCAATGGTGTCTAAACCGATGCACGAATTGGACTTTGCTGGCATTCTGATTCAGGTCATGGATATTGCACGTCGTTTCCATTTGGAAATTCCACCACAATTGATGCTACTCCTGAAAACATTGGTGCACGTTGAAGGCTTGGGCACAGACTTATATCCTGAACTGGATATCTGGAAACTGGCAAAACCAATTTTAACGGATTGGATTAAAGCCAATATGAATCCAGTCAAAAATGTCAAAGAAATTGGGCAGCAAATTCCTGACCTGTTACTGGGTGCACAAGACTTACCAAGTTTAATGATTGACAGTTTAAATGGTTTAAAAAACCAATCGGCTTGGCATTCCAAACAATTGCATGAATTACAAAGCATGCGTCTGCAAATGGAACATCAGCAAAAACGCAGCTGGATTTTTGGCAGCATTATGGCCATTTTCCTCTCCATTGCGATTATTGCACCGTGGTATGTCTCTATTGTTTTAATCGCGTTGGCAAGTTTCTTGGCGATTTGGCGGATAGCCAAATAAAGCCACATTGCTTGATAACAAATTGATGCAGCAACAAAAAAAACTAAAAGCCTGTTTTAAAATAGGCTTTTTTATCGCACTGATTTTATCTAACTCCCCCTAAAAACCTCAACATGACTCATCAGTCACCAAGTGATGCCTCTCGCCATTGTTGCAAAAATCACCACGCCTACAATTAATGCACATTTGTAGCGTTATAGACCAAGCATGACTCAGATTTTGCATAAACGTGCCCCTGCACTTAGTATTCGCGCAGGACATCTGGCACGCCAACTGATTGAACAAGAAGGCTTACACGCCCAACACGTCGATATTATTCCAGGCGCAGCAGGCGGCCCCAAAGGCATTGGCATTCAAGGCTTAGACCAAGCTATTTTTGGCGAGTTTTTTGCCCAAGCCCCAAAGCGTCGTACCGTGGTCGGTTCTTCAATTGGCAGTTGGCGCTTTGCCAGTATTTTGGCGTGGGGCGCAAAACAAGGCACTGAACGTCTGTCCGATTTATATACCAACCTGTATTTTCATAAAAAAATGTCGCGCCAAGAAGTCGCCGAGATTTGTCAAAACATGCTGTTTGAACTGATTCAGGGACAGCAACAACAACTGATTCAGCATCCTGACTATCACCTCACGGTTATTTCAGTCAAAGCTCAGCATATTTTCCAAAGTGACCAAGCCTTGCCTTTGCTTGCGTCTGTGGCAGGAATTATTGGCAGCAATGCCATTGCTCGCAAACACAATCGCTTATTTATGCAGCGTGTCATCAGCCAACCTGCGCAAGGTCAGCAGTTTATGGTAGAGGATGATTTTGTCACCCATTACCAAGCCCTGAATGAGCAGAATGTCGCACCGTGGCTACTCGCCTCAGCGTCTATTCCCGGCGTAATGTCTGCAATTCGTGATATCCCTGATGCGCCCGTAGGCAGTTATCGGGATGGTGGCTTAATTGACTACCATTTGGACTTACCTTACCAAAGTCAAGGCATTGTGCTGTATCCACACTTTACCGACAGCATTACCCCTGGCTGGTTCGATAAAATGTTGAAGCATCGTAAGGCTAATCCTGAAAATCAGGCCCGCACACTCTTGCTATCACCTTCGGCAGAATATTTAAGCAGCTTGCCTTTAGGCCGTTTGCCCGATCGTAAAGACTTCACTTTAAAAGGTTTAGATCAGGCACAGCGCGTTCGCTTATGGAAACAATCGGTGGCAGAAAGTCAGCGTTTGGGCGATGAATTTCTGGAAATGGTGGAAAAACAAAACTTCCCTCAATTTATGCAAACGCTTTGACAGTACAAATCTGGCAAGATAATTTAGGTAAATTGTCCTGAATCACGTACACTATAGGGACGATGCAAAATCGTGCGCTCTGAAAATAGCGTCCATACAATTTAAATTAATTTTGGTGAACAACTCATGAATAAGTTGCAATGGCTCGATGAAGTAAAATTTAACGAACAAGGATTAGTGCCTGCCATTGCACAGCATCATCAAACAGGACGTGTGTTGATGGTGGCGTGGATGAATCGTGAAGCCTTGGCACTAACTGCCGAAAAAAATCAGGCGGTGTATTTTTCACGTTCGCGCAATAAATTGTGGCACAAGGGTGAAGAATCTGGACACTTTCAAACTGTGCACGAGATTCGTCTGGACTGCGATGCCGATGTGATTATCCTGCAAATTGAACAACATGGTGGAATTGCTTGCCACACAGGGCGTGAATCTTGTTTCTATCGCAAACTCACCGCCAATGGTTGGGAAATTGTAGATGCACAGCTGAAAGACCCGAATCAAATTTATGGTGAACAAGCCGCCAATGCTCACACCTTAGCCATGAGCCAATCAAAAGCACAAGCTGAACAAGTTGAAGTTTTGGCTTATTTAGGGCAAATGATGAGCGAGCGCAAAACCGCTAATCCTGACTCATCTTATGTAGCCAAGCTATACCATAAAGGCTTGAATAAAATTTTGGAAAAAGTAGGTGAAGAAACCGTGGAAGCAATTATTGCCGCCAAAGATTTCAACACCGAAGCCAATGCCAACAACAAAAATGACCTGATTTATGAAGTGGCCGATTTATGGTTCCACAGCATTGTCATGTTGGGTTATTTCGATATTGAACCGCAAGTGGTACTGAATGAATTGGCTCGTCGTCAAGGTTTATCAGGCTTGGTTGAAAAAGCCAACCGTAGCCATTAACGCGAAAAGCCAACCCTGATCTGTGTCTGTAATCACCAAGCCTCGCCCGACCTATGAGCAAGCCACTGCTATAGATAATGCACGTCTGGGCAAATCTTTTAAAGTGATTGCCTATGCAGGTACAGGTAAAACCACGACCTTACAAATGATCAGTGATGCCATGCCAGAACGGCGTGGCATGTACTTGGCATTTAACAAAGCCATTGCCGCAGAAGCACAAAGTAAATTTCATCGTCAGGTCGATTGTCGTACATTTCACTCGCTTGCATATCGCAGCGTTCCACGTGGAGTCACCAACAAATTACGCCTACCCCGTTTAAGTCCAAGTTTTATTGCCAAAGAGTATCGTTTAGAACCGATTACCCTTAGACGTATGATGGGCGGACGCTATGAAAAATATGTGTTGATGCCAAGTCGTTTAGCCAGTTTGGTGGCCAATGCCGTGAGTCATTTCTGCTCGACCAGTTCGCAATACCCTGCCCCACGACATTTACAAGCACCCAGTTGGTTGCATCCAGATGACATCGACACCTTACAAAAGCATCTTTATCCTGCGGTAGAACGACGCTGGTTGGAGTCAATTGACCCGAATCATCAGGCAGGCATTGGACACGATATTTATCTGAAACTTTGGGCCTTGTCTGAACCCAACATTCCTGCCGATTATGTGCTGTTTGACGAAGCTCAAGATGCCGACCCGCTCATGCTGGGCATTTTACTCAAGCAACGTAATACTCAAGTGATTTATGTGGGCGATGCGCATCAGCAAATCTATGCTTGGCGTGGTGCAATCAATGCCATGCAGCAATTACCTTTGCCTGAATCACGACTGACCACATCGTTCCGTTTTGGTGAAGAAATTGCCCTGACCGCCAATGCCATTTTAGGTGGGCTGAATGAAACCGTGCCACTCTTGGGCAATCCAGAATTACATTCCAAAGTGGTCAACAAACCGCATACCAAAATGCGTGATGCGATTTTATGCCGTACCAACGCCCGTGCCATGGAACTGCTACTGGCAGGTTTAGTGCATGGCGATAAAGTCAGTCTGCAAGCCGACCATGTGCGCTTAAACCGTTTTGTGGATGCTGCCGCGATGCTCAAACAAGGCAAACGTGTGACCGACGTTCCAGAACTGGCATGGTTTAACTCTTGGCATGATGTACATGAATATTGTGAAACCAACGATGGCAGCGACATTAAACCTTTGGTCAAACTGGTGGATGATCATGGTACTAATCCACTCAAACGGGCGTTGGCAAAAATCACCCCAATTGACCAAGCCGACTATATTATTTCGACAGCGCATAAAGCCAAAGGTTTAGAATGGAATCGGGTACATATTGAAGACGACTACCAATTTAAACTGAACGACAAAGAGCATAAAATTAGCGATGAAGAATTAAGATTACTGTACGTGGCATGCACACGTGCTAAAGTCAGTTTAAATATTCATCATATTTACGATTTGGTACAACAACTGAAAATAAAAATGCCGACATCGTTACGCAAAGCGGTGGGGTAATTGCAGCAGGTGCGCTATGAAAATTACATCGGTTCATTTCAGACACATCACCCATTTTGCAGACCTAAAACTCGAACTCAATTATCACGACCTGCCCATTACGCTTATTTTGGCAGACCAAAGCGCGGGTAAAACCTCGCTGTTACGATTTAGTTATCAAGCACTGACTTGGTTTGCCGCTCGCTATAAAGACTTACGCACTGCGGGTTTGGTGATGCAAGATCAAGATATTTTGTTCAACCGCTTGCAAGCTAAAATTGATGTTTGTGTGGAAATTCCAGCAGAAATAGGCAGTTTGGCAGAATCAAGCAACACGCAAATTGAAAGCACCCAACATTGTGACTGGCAATTATATAAAACCCTGAATAGTAGCGGCGTAGGAGTAAGCAAAGCAGAAACCGCCAAGCTTGAAAAAATGGTGCAGCTCTATCAACACGCCATTAAACATGACCCGATGCAAGGTCTACCGCTGATTGCCTACTACCCTGCAGAACGCTTCGTGAATGAAGTTAATTTACTCAATAAAAATAATCCGCTGATTTTACAACCTGGACATGCCTACGAAATTGCTGCGATTCCATTCACGACATTTACTCGTTTTTTTGAATGGTTGCGGGAAATTTCCGATATTGAAAATGCCCAAAGTGCGCAGCTTTTACACAAGCTATATCAGCAACAACAAAGCGAACTCGCACAAACCCTGAATCAGTCCTTATTGCATGCCTATACCCAAATGCATGCACCGAGTTTACAAGCACTGAAAGATGCCTTACAAATCGTGCTGCCTGAAATTGAAGACCTATATCTACAACATCTGCCTAAATTACAACTCATGGTGCGCTGTCAGGGCAAAGATATGCTGTATCAGCAATTGTCGAACAGTCAGCGCAACTGGATTGCTCTGGTAGGCGATATTGTACGTCGCCTCTGTTTGCTAAACCCAAACAGTTTGTATCCGTGTCGCGAGGGAGATGGTATTTTGTTGATTGACCAGATTGATCATCAGCTCGATCAACAACAGGCCGCACAAATACTGACCCGTTTACATCAAGCTTTTCCGCGCTTACAAATTATTGCCACAGGCAACCGCAGCGAACTTTTGGAACAAGCGGAACGCTTTCAATGTTTAAAACTGGAACATCAACAGCTGCATCCCATCGCATGGCAAAGTTTACAACCGCAGTTTGCAGAAATTTATGCTGATGTGCTAGAAACCACTCACACGACAGAAGACGTCAGCCTACAAGAACAAAACCCAACACAATTAGGCACGGCTGAAATTTTGCAGCAGATTCAAAACCATTTAACTGCCGAACAAAAACAGGAATTGCTGCAACGCTTACAGCAATTGGATAGTGAGCCAACACCTGATCAATTGCCTGAATCTTAATTGCCGAAGTCTTTCAAGGCATACTTGGCCAAAAAGCAAGGAAATACTTTATCCCGCATATAACAGACGGTATATAATGACTTTGCTGTATGCAAAATAAATTGATGTTGTTTTATTCATGTAATAAAATCAGATTAATTTTGAACTTTTATAGTAAAATCCGATTTTGCTGTAGTTTTTAAAGTTGCGCAATACAACTTTTTTTATACCTTGAATAGTGTCTATTGACCTTTCAAACACGGTGAATGCTGTAAAAATGCAGCAGATGCAGATCAACTTCATCCATAGTTCAACTAGGTTGTAGATTGACGCATCTAAATATTTTTAACACAGCTTTAACCAAACCAAGCACAACCTTATTCGCTGCATCGTCAGCGAAAGATCAGCATATTTTTTGCTGCTTGAGCCGCCTAGCCATGTAAAATTATTTTTGCATGATCTTGTTTTGAGTTTAAGTTGCGACAATACGCTCATCAAAACAATAGACTACGTGTTTACTGACACGACTGATTGGCTTTCAAGATTGAATCTTTTGGATGGTGTGTTGCTGTCCTGTAATCCTTGGAAGATAAGATTCATCCTTTAGGTTTTCAACCTATTCACGACAATGGATATGAGTGTGCTACCGATTATTATATTGTTACCGTTAGTACTGGGCACAACCCTTGTCTCGTGGCTGAAACAATTTTCACGCGGGGTAACGGCTTTAGGGGCGATTGGCGTCAGTCTGAGCAGTCTTATTCTGCTCCTGACTCAAGCAAAAGCAGTCTTTAATGGCGAAACGATCATTCAAACATGGTCTTGGCTGCCACAGTTGGGGATTGATTTAAGCTTCCGTCTAGATGCGCTTGGTTTATTATTCTCCTTGCTGATCACGGGGATCGGCACACTCATTTTTATTTATGCCTATTATTATTTAAGTCCACAAAACTCGCTCAGTAAACTCTATGTTCTCCTCATGCTGTTTATGGCTGCCATGTTGGGAATTTCGCTCTCCAATAACCTGATTTTGTTGCTGACTTTTTGGGAACTGACCAGTATTTCCTCTTTCTTATTGGTGGGTTATTGGAGCAATTACGAGGCAGCACAACGCGGCTCACGTATGGCACTGACCATTACAGGCATGGGCGGACTCGCCATGCTCGGTGGTTTTGTGTTATTGGCGCAAATCACAGGCACCTATCAAATTGACCAAATCTTAATGATGACTGAACAAATTCAAAGTCATCATTTATTTGTACCAACTTTATTGCTGATTTTATTGGGTGCATTTACCAAAAGTGCGCAATTTCCGTTTCACTTCTGGCTACCCAATGCCATGGCTGCACCCACGCCTGTTTCTGCCTATCTACATTCGGCAACGATGGTCAAAGCAGGGATTTTCTTGCTGGCGCGCTTATTGCCAATTTTTGCAGGCGCAGCGTTATATCACAACCTAGTCACTTTTATTGGTCTATTTACCCTGTGTATGGCAGCATTCTTTGCTATTTTCAAAGAAGATTTAAAAGGCTTATTGGCGTATTCCACCATAAGTCATTTAGGTCTGATCATGTGCTTACTGGGCATTGGTTCACCGTTGGCAGTGGCTGCAGCAATTTTCCACATCATCAACCACGCCACATTTAAAGCGGCACTGTTTATGATTGCGGGAATTATCGACCACGAATCAGGCACACGTGATTTACGTAAACTTAGTGGCTTATGGCAACTGCTACCCTTTACCGCCACCCTCACCATGATTACCGCGGCCTCTATGGCAGGCGTACCCTTAACCAATGGCTTCCTATCCAAAGAAATGTTCTTTAACGAACTGATAGCAAACTTATCTGGCCCTGTACTGTTGGTTTCTGCAATTGTTGCCACACTGGCGGGTATTTTTGCAGTGGTCTATTCAATACGTTTGGTACACGGCGTTTTCTTTGACGGCCCAATTGGTAAAGATGTCCCAAACAAAGAAGCTCACGAACCCCCGTTTGGCATGCGTGCACCCGCAACTTTATTGGCGGTTTTATGTATTTTAGTCGGCTTGATGCCTGCCTTATTGGTCGAGCATATTGTCAATAGCACAACTCGTGCCAGTACCCAACTGTTACAGTTTGAAGGCACACATTTAGCAATTTGGCATGGCTTTAACCTTCCCTTGCTAATGAGTGCAATTGCTTTGCTTGGCGGGATCATCTTCTATTTCTCGCTCGCCAAAGGTGGAAAAATCCGTGACATTGACCTCGATCCACATTTAGGTCAATTCCAAGGCAAATTGCTGTTTGAATTATTCTTAAAACATTTACTACAAGTTTCTCGCAAAATTAAACGCAAAACCGAAAACGGTTCACTTCAAAGCTATTTGGTGTGGATCATTGTTTTTACAGTTTTCATGGTCGCGCTACCATTATTCAATCAGGGCTTAACAACTGGTACACGTGAACTCACACATGCCCCTATGATTGCCATTGTTTTATGGTTGTTGCTGTTCTCTGCCTGTTGGATGATGCTGTGGTTCCACCATGAGCGCATCAAAGCTGTTTTAATCAGCGGTGCAGTTGGCTTGGTCGTCACTATGGTTTTTGTCGGACTGTCTGCTCCCGACTTGGCGCAAACTCAAATCACGGTTGATGTTGTCACCACTGTTTTATTGCTCATGAGTCTATCCTTGCTCCCACAATTGACCCCGTATGAGTCAAGCCGTTCACGTCGCTGGCGAGATGCCTTCATTGCGATTGGTGGCGGTATCGGTATCGGCTGGATTGCATGGCTGGTGATGACCCGCGACCATAATTCAATTTCATGGTTCTTTAATCAGCAATCCATTCCACTCGGTGGCGGAACCAACGTGGTCAACGTCATTTTAGTAGACTTTCGTGGTTTCGATACTTTTGGTGAAATTACCGTCTTGGGCATTGCCGCGATTGGTACGCTGTGCTTAATGGATGGTATGCGTGCGCACGGCACCATCATGACCCAGGGTTTAACCTATCGCTTTAATCCTTCGCCGTTAATGCTACGTATTACGGCCTCATGGATTTTACCAATCGCCCTTGTGGTCAGTCTGTATATTTTCTTGCGTGGTCATAACTTACCAGGTGGTGGCTTTATTGCTGGCTTAATTACCGCAATGGCACTAATCATCCAATACATTGCGCTTGGTCAAGACCAGACCGAACAAATGCTCAAAGCCAAATCTGGACGTTTATACGAAATCTGGATTGGAGTGGGTTTAAGCATTGCAGGTCTGACAGGACTTGCTGCATGGTTCTGGGGACGTCCTTTCCTCACTAGCGCACATATTTATGTCAATCCTCCAATCATTGGTGAAATGCACCTCGCTTCAGCTGCCTTATTTGATGTGGGCGTGTATGTCACGGTGGTTGGCGCGGTCATGTTGATGATTTCGGTCCTGGGCGACTCCCGTCACTCAGGCATGTCTGGCCCACTTCCAAAGGAGTAATGCAATGATTAGTATTGAGTTTTTAATTGCGTCTGCCATTGGAATGTTAGTCGCGACAGGAATCTATTTAATTTTACGTGCCCGTACCTTTCCGGTTGTTTTGGGCTTGGCCATGATTGGTTATGCAGTCAATATTTTCTTATTCAGCATGGGGCGTATTCAACTCAATGCGCCTGCAATTTTGACTGAAGCCACGAAAGTCACTGACCCATTACCACAAGCCTTAGTGTTAACTGCAATTGTGATTGGCTTTGCCACCACTGCATTTATTGTGCAATTGGCGCTGCGTAGCCGTTATGAAACAGGGACAGACCACGTCGATGCCAAAGAAGAACATCCACTGCTTGACCCACGTGAGGATGAGCCATAATGAATGATTTCCTCCAATTTTGGCTACAGCATTCACCGATCTTTAGCATCCTGATTCCAACCTTTACCGCATTTATTTTGGTGCTATTAGGCAATCCGGGCTTTGGTTCACTCTCACATGACTGGCGTCAGCCATGGCGTCGTGGAATTAGTCAGCTCTCTGCTACGCTCGGTTTAGTCACTGCGATCAGCTATTTAATTCAAGTCAGCAGCGGACAAATTATTATATATAATTTGAGCGAATGGGCGGCACCATTTGGCATTATTTTAGTGCTAGATCAACTGTCTGCCCTCATGTTGGTACTGACTTATTCACTTGCTCTGCCATTGCTTTGGTTTTCCAGCAAGAAATGGGATGAGCGTGGTCGCTATTTTCACACCATGGTGCATTTCCTGCTCATGGGACTTTGCGGTGCATTCCTCACAGGTGACTTGTTTAACCTGTTCGTTTTCTTTGAGGTATTACTCCTTGCTTCTTATGTGTTGTTATTGCACGGTCAAGGCAAAGCACGTTTTCAACTCGGGATTCATTACGTCACCATCAACCTATTAGCCTCTGCCCTCTTCCTAATTGGCTTAGGGATGATTTACGGTAGTGTCGGCAGTTTAAACATGACCGATGTGGCGCGTCTAATTCCCCTACTCGATGCTGATGCACATAAAATTGCGGTGGCAGGTGGCTTACTGCTATTTGTGGTGTTTGGTATTAAAGCTGCCATGCTTCCTGTCGGTTTTTGGTTACCTAAAACCTATGCCGTGGCAACAACTCCTGTAGCAGCCTTGTTCACCATCATGACCAAAGTCGGTGTGTATGCTATTTTGCGAGTCAATGGAACCGTATTTGATGATGAGCTGAGCCATAAAATCTTACAAGACTGCTTACTGACGATTGGTTTGATTACTTCCCTGTATGGAGTCATTGGCGCGATTGGTGCTGAGCGCTTACGTCGCTTTGTCGGTTTTATGATGCTGTCTTCAATTGGTACCATCCTCATTGCTATTTCAATGCTGAACACACAGGCATGGTCAGCTGCACTGTATTACTTGATACACAGTACCTTAATTGCAGCGGCTTTCTATTTGCTGTGCGGTTGGATTACTTCTCAACGTGGTGCATTTAAAGATCACTTCAACATTGCCCCACAAATGAAGCAACATAAAGTACTGGCTATCACGTACTTCATGATTGCATTAATGATGGCGGGCTTACCACCATTTAGTGGATTTTTGGGCAAGGTCTTTATTTTGCAAGCCTCTGCCAATATGGCACATCAAGGCTGGATTATTGGCATCATTCTCTTGGTCAGCTTGCTTAGTATTATTGCGTTCACCCGTGTCGGCTTTATTTTATTTTGGCGCGCGACCAAACCTGAAGATGATATACGCACTGAAGCCTATGATGAATATCAGAGATTGCCTGCAATTGCTCCGCCCCGAAATGACCGTGTCATTTATTTACTTTTGACGGGTTTGGTACTGTACGTAGTATTTGCTAATCCAATTCAGCAATATATGCTGAACACTGCACAGCAAATTCAACATAATGCGGCCTATGAAGCTCTGATTCTGAAAAAAGACCGTGCTACAAATGTGATTAGCGTACAACCTTATGATCCATTGTACTTACCAGAAACCAAGTACGGTGGCGAAGCAATCGATGCCAACGCACATTTAATTCCATACGTGATTCATCCAAATACCTTGGAAGGCGAGCATATTTCTGACTATAAACAACGTCAGATTCAACAGCAAAATCGTGAGGAAGCGCAGCAACCTAGCGATACTCAACTCAAACCTGCGGAGCCCTAAACATGCAAAAAACGAGACCGAAAACTTCGTTTTGGGACAACCTGCTGCCACACCCGTTTGTATCTGTATTGGTGGCACTGAGTTGGCTGATGTTGGCGCATAGTGTTTCTGCAGGAAATCTGTTGATGGCACTGGTTTTGGCACTATTAATTCCCAAATTGATCCAGCCCTTTATCACACGTACACCAGACATCAACTGGACTGCAGCCATTCGCTTATTCTTTGTGGTGGTCTGGGATATTATGATTAGTAATATTCGTGTCGCAAAACTGGTGCTTGGTCCAACAGATCGCATGCAGCCAAAATGGTTCCGTGTCCCTCTCGAAACACAGCACGAACAGGTCAACAGTATTTTGGCGATGATCATTACCACCACACCAGGCACGGTCACGGCTGGTATTGACCAAGATCGTGGTGATATTTTGGTGCATGCCTTAAACACTACAGATGAAAGTGTAGATATTCAAGACATCAAAAATCGTTATGAAAAACCACTGATTGAAATTTTTGATGCGCAGTCAGGAGAAAAGCAATGATGATTCTGCCTTATGCACTTGGAATCTGCATAGTTGCGATTACGCTTTCCATGTTGTTGTGCCTATACCGTCTGATTATTGGCCCTTCAATTGTGGACCGCCTGTTGGCCTTGGATACCTTATTTTTAAATGCAACCTGCTTGGTGGTAGTTTTGGGTATCTTTTGGAGTACCACCTCCTTATTTGAAGGTGCATTATTGGTGGCGATGCTAGGGTTTGTATCTACTGCTGCACTGGCGCGTTATTTCACCAGCGGTCATGTGATTGATTAAGGAGAATGAACATGCAATTATTCATGGAAATTTTAGTGTCATTCTTTTTAATCATTGGCGCCTTTTTCATGTTGGTGGGCGGCATCGGCATGGTTCGCCTGCCCGACTTATTTATGCGACTACATGCCCCTACAAAATCCAGCACTTTAGGACTAGGCAGTTTCTTAATTGCAGCCATTATTTATGCGGCATTTGAAGGACGATTTGGCTTTGCAGAAGTATTAATCACCCTATTTGCGTTTATTACCGCGCCTGTTTCTGCCAATTTAATGGCACAGGCAGCACTGCATTTACGTTTACGTTCGATGAGTGGCAATGTGCCTGAAACCTTAGACCGTCCATTACCGTGGCAACGCCAACGTCGTAATTTACGTCGTTATGAAAAAAAGTCCCATGATGATTTGGTCTAGAATATTAGTCAGGCATTAAAAAAAGCATCGTATCCGATATAACCTTGCTTACATTGCAAAAGCTCAAACATGATAGACAAAAAAATGCCACCCGAAGGTGGCATTTTTTATCATCACTGATTTATTCTTCATCTTGCTTAGGTGCTGCAGGAGGTAAATCTTTTACCGCTTCTGCAATCAAACCAAACATATAGTTACCATAGGCATTGGTTTTATCGTAGTGAAAACGCAAACGCGGGGTAATACGTGTCTTAATACGACGGCTTAACTCATGGCGCAAGAAGCCTGATGCTTTATTCAACACATCCAAGGTTTCTTTATTTGCCGTTTCGCTTTGCTCATCGCCTAATTCACGTCCCATGACGGTCACGTACACTTCCGCATATCCTAAGTCTGGGCTCACCTTCACTGCAGAGATGGTCACAAGACCACCTAAGCGTGGATCTTTCAGCTCTTGGCGAATCAGTTCTGACAGCTCACGCTGTACTGTATCCGCCATACGCTTCAGACGTTGACTACCCGCCATTAAAGACTCCGTTTAATCAATTGAACATCGTACACTTCAATCTTATCAAGTGGTTTGATGTCTTTATAGCCTTTTACTGCAAGACCACATTCCATACCTGCGCGAACTTCTTCCACCACGTCTTTATAACGACGAAGTGACTCAAGCTCACCTTGGAATACCACCACATCATCACGTAATACGCGAATTGGTTTGTTACGGTGAAGTACGCCTTCAAGTACCATACAACCTGCAGCTGCACCGAACTTACTTGAGTGGAACACTTCACGCACTTCTGCAACACCCAAAATAGTTTCACGGTGTTCAGGTGCAAGCTTACCGCTCATCGCATCTTTCACATCATCAATTAATTGATAGATGATGCTGTAGTAACGAATGTCAATACCATCGGCATCGGCTTTTTGACGCGCAGTATTGTCAGCACGTACGTTAAAGCCCAGTAATACAGCTTCTGAAGATTCTGCAAGCGTAACGTCAGACTCAGTGATCGCACCTACGCCTGAACCAATCACACGTACACGTACTTCATCGGTAGACAACTCGCCCAATGCAACAATCAAGGCTTCCAAAGTACCTCGTACATCGGTCTTCAATACCACATTGACAAATGGAACGTCTTTTTTGCCCATTGATGCCATGATGTTTTCAAGACGCATTGCGCTTTGACGCTCAAGACGTTTTTGACGCTCACGATCCATACGCGCATCGGCAACTTCACGTGCTTTCTTCTCGTCATTTACAACAAGAACTTCGTCACCTGCCATTGGCGCTTCAGGTAAACCTAAAATTTCAACTGGAATTGAAGGACCTGCAGATTTAATACGCTTACCGTTTTCATCAGTCATGGCACGTACGCGACCATAAGATGAACCTGCAAGTACCAAGTCACCTACATTCAAAGTACCGTTTTGTACCAGAATTGACGTCACTGCACCGCGACCTTTATCTACACGCGCTTCAATCACCACACCTTGCGCTGCACCTTCTTCAGATGCTTTCAATTCCATCATTTCTGCTTGAATTGAAATTAAGTCAAGAAGTTCATCAATACCTTGACCTGAATGCGCTGAAACCATTGCAACAGGTACGTCACCGCCCCATTGTTCAGGTACGATTTCTTTGGTGGTCAATTCATTCAATACGCGGTCTGGATCAGCCGATTCTTTGTCCATTTTGTTAATGGCAACAATGATTGGCGTACCCGCTGCACGCGCATGGTCAATGGCTTCTGCAGTTTGTGGCATTACACCATCATCTGCCGCAACTACCAATACCACGATATCTGTTGCTTTCGCACCACGTGAACGCATTGCAGTAAACGCTGCGTGTCCCGGTGTATCTAAGAAGGTGATAATGCCTTTGTCGGTTTGTACGTGGTATGCACCAATGTGCTGGGTAATACCACCTGCTTCGCCTGCAGCCACTTTGGCACGACGAATACGGTCAAGTAATGATGTCTTACCATGGTCAACGTGACCCATGATGGTCACCACTGGTGGACGTGTCGTTTGAACACCACGTGCCTCTTCAGCCGCTTCGAGTAAGTTATCTTCAGCTTGCGTATCCGATACTAGAACTGGGTTGTGGCCCATTTCTTCAACTACAAGTGCCGCAACTTCTTGCTCAATCGCTTGGTTTTGCGTAACTAACTCACCCATTTTCATGAGTGATTTAATCACTTCACGTACTTTAACTGCCATTTTTGCAGCCAAGTCTGCAACCACAATCGTTGCACCAATTTCAACATCATAAACTTGTTTTTTAACTGGTTTTTCAAAGCCGTGCTTGTTGGCTTGGCTCGTTTTCAAACCGCGTTTATGTGGGTTTTGGCTGAAAGATTGCTCTTCCTGACCGCGACGACCACCTTTTTTCGGTGAACGTGTATTGGTGGTACTGGTACCACGCTTGATTTCGCGGTCTTCTTTGGCAAATGAATCTTCATAAGCCTGACCCACAAGACCAGCCGCCAATGGAGAATCATCTACCACGCGAATAGTAGCTGTTGCATCTTCATTTGAGTATTTAGATGCCATCTGACGCATTTGCTCAAGCGTACGTTGCTGCGCTTCTTCAGCCGCTTTACGACGTGCTGCTTCTTCAGTCGCTTTCAACTGAGCTGCTTGCGCTTCACGTGCTTTCTTTTGCTCAGGCGTTTCAGTGACCTTCACTGCTTGCTTCACAATTGGCTTGTTGGTTGACTTACGTTTCACCACAACCGCAGCTTTCGCAACTTCTTGCTTGGCTGTTTCTTGCTTCGCTGCTGCACGCATTGCATCTAAAGCTTGTTTCGCTTTTGCAGCACCTGCTTGAGGCGCGTCTGCTTTCGCTTTGCTCTTTTCTGCCACGTCACGTGCTTGCTGTTCTGCTTGCGCTTTTTCAGCTGCTTCCGCCTGTGCTTTTGCCAGTGCTTCCGCTTTAATCTGTTCAGGATCAGGCTTTACAAATGTATGCTTCTTACGAACTTCTACATTAATCGTTTTCGCTTTGCCCGAAGTACTTGCCACTTTAGCGGTACTGGTGGTTTTACGTTTCAACGTGATTTGTCCTGCATTACCCTCTTGACCGTGAACCTTTTTTAAATGGTTCACTAGGGTACTTTGTTGTTCAGTGGAAATAATATCGTCAGCCTTACGCTGTGGTAAACCTGCGTCACGAACCTGTTCCAGGAGTTTCTCAACTGGACGACCTACACTGAGCGCTAACTCTTTAATCGACTTGTCCGTCATATATTACCTCCTAGTTAAACCATGATTCGCGCGCTTTCATAATCAATTGACCCGCTTTATCTGTACCTAGACCTTCAATATCTTCGATATCGTCAGTCGCTTGGTCAGCTAAATCATCAACTGTGATGACACCACGAGCGGCAAGCGCATAAGCGATCTCTTGTGTCATACCTTCCATTGCTAGAAGTTCTGCACTCGGATCTTGGATATTTTCTTGCTGTTGCAATGCGTCTGCCAATGCCACTTCTTTGGCACGACCTTGTAACATTTCAACAATTTCTTCATCTAAATCAATTTCGTCAAATGTTTCCGCAGGAACATACGCAATTTCTTCTAATGAAGTGAAGCCCATTTCTACCAATGCCATCGCCAAATCTTCAGCAATGTCTAGACGTGAAACAAACAAGTCTAAGTATTGTTGCGCTTCATTTTGCTGACGTGCGTGATACTCTTCTTCAAGCATCATGTTCAGCTTATAACCTGTGAGTTCAGAGGCTAAACGTACGTTTTGACCTTGTGAACCAATTGCACGTGCCAACTGATCGCTGGTTGCGAAAATAATGTCGGCAGTACGTTCTTCTTCATCAATCACAATACCCGATACATCGGCTGGCTCTAAAGCACTGGCGATATATTGTGCTGGATCATCAGACCACACCACAACATCAATACGCTCACCATTTAACTCTTGCTGTACCGCTTGGATACGTGTACCACGCATACCAATACATGCACCTACAGGGTCAATACGATGGTCGTTGGTTTTTACTGCAATTTTTGCACGTACACCCGGCTGACGCGCTGCTGCTTTAATTTCGATGATTTCTTCAGAAATTTCTGGAATTTCTTTTTTCATCAATGCAATCAGCATTTCAGGCTTGGCACGTGACAACAACAATTGTGCACCACGACCTTCACGGTTCACGCTGTACAAAATTGCATTCACACGCTGCTTAGGACGCAAAATTTCTTTGGCGATCATTTCTTCACGCGCCAAATATGCTTCTGCATTGTCGCCCAAATCAATAATAAAGCCATCTTTGGTTTGCTTTTTCACTTCACCGTAAATCAGCTCGCCTACTTTGGCTTCATAAGCATCTGCAACCAATGCGCGTTCTGCTTCACGAATTTTTTGCACAATCACTTGCTTGGCAATTTGCGCAGCAATACGACCGAAGTCAATTGACTCAACTTCAAGTTCGCGAATATCACCAATTGACCACTTTGCAGGGTCTACATCAGAAATTGCATCTTGGCATGCAGGCATTTCATGATCTTCATCTGCCACCACTTCCCACTGACGGAAAGTTCTGTAGTCACCTGTTTTACGATCAATTTCCACACGTAAGCGTGCTTCTTCTGAGTTTGTGCCTTCGTAGAATTTCTTTTTCGTCGCAGCAACAAGAGCCTGTTCAAGCGCCTCAAAAATTGCCTCACGACTTACACCTTTTTCGTTACTAACCGTTTCAACGACGGTAAGAATTTCACGTGCCATAAGTCACCTATTCGTTCAGATTCTTATTAATTTGATTAATCTTGGTAAATCAGGTTTGCTTTATCAATATTGTGACTGTCAATCTCCAATACCTGCTGTTTTTCCACTTCGACCTGAATGGTTTCATTTTCCAGATCTACAGCAACCAATTTCGCTTGAAATTTACGACGGTTTTCTACAGCACTGATTAAACGTAACGCAATGGTTTGCCCAATATATGCAGGCAATTGCTCTAATTGGAAAAATGGACGATCCCAACCCGGAGAGGATACTTCAAGTGCATATTCACCTGAAATTGGATCATGCACATCAAGCATTGCACCAACTTGCTGGGTTACACGTACACAATCTTGCACACCAATACCACGACCTTGCTCTAATTCGCCATCTTCATTTAAGACAGGTTCTGCATTTTCATCGACAGCTTTGTCGATATAAATACGTAACAAAGAACGCTTACCTTGTGGAATAAACTCGATTCCCCAAAGATCCACATCACATGCTTGCACTGCTGGCGCAATTAAGTCCTGAAGTGCTTGAGTTTTATTTGATAGCTTCATTTACTCTCGTCATTCTGCTGCGGTTCAATGGTCTTATTTGACCACTACACATTCATACAAACTATAGTAGTAGTGAAACATGACACTTTGACTTTAGGCCGCGCACGGCTTGTATCGACACTACACGATAGCCAATAAAAAAGGGCGTAATCGCCCCTATTCTTGCACAGTAAAACCAATATCCACTGTGCAAAAAGGCCCACCTAGTTGTGAGCCTCTTTAGAAACTTGGTTGCGGGGATTAGACTAAATCTAACCATCTTTGCTAGTTTATTATGCTGAATTCAATCAACTAAAACTAACGTACCACACCATTAGAAACTTGGTAGCGGGAGCTGGATTTGAACCAACGACCTTCGGGTTATGAGCCCGACGAGCTACCAGACTGCTCCATCCCGCATCAACGTGCAAAAATTATATACAAATATAAATAAGTTTTCAATCAAACTTAGCATTTTTGCCTGACTTAAGTTGCACCTTAGTCAGTATAAAGCGAAAAACTCATATTAGAGCATAATCACACTTTTAAAATATTGGTAGCGGGAGCTGGATTTGAACCAACGACCTTCGGGTTATGAGCCCGACGAGCTACCAGACTGCTCCATCCCGCAACAACATGTAAATACTTATCTCAACCTAAAATAATTTAAGTTGCCTACGCTTAATTCACGATAAGCTTAGGATTGATTGGTAGCGGGAGCTGGATTTGAACCAACGACCTTCGGGTTATGAGCCCGACGAGCTACCAGACTGCTCCATCCCGCAACAACATGTAAATACTTATCTCAACCTAAAATAATTTAAGTTGCCTACG
>NZ_VPBI01000032.1:0-19381 GCF_013418795.1 Acinetobacter sp. YH12120
AAATGATAGAAATGAATACACGTATTTATCTACGAGCTTCAACTAAAGATCAAGATGCAGAAAGGGCTTTGCAGATTCTTCAGGATCTAAACCAAAACTTGAATTTGGGTGAAACCATTGTGTACGTAGAAAACTATAGTGGTACGAAGTTAGACCGACCTGAATTGAATAAGCTACTGTCAGAAGCAAATCAAGGTGACACCTTGTTAGTTGAAAGTATTGACCGCTTATCACGCCTAACCCAACGAGATTTTCAAGAGCTGAAGCGCAGGATCCAGGAGAAGGGACTTCGTTTAGTCGTAGCGGATCTTCCTACTACCTACCAAATGATTCAAACCAGTGACAGCATTACTCATTCAATCCTGGAACTCATCAACAATATGTTGATTGATCTCCTGGCAACAATGGCTCGCCTAGACAATGAGAAACGTATAGAACGTATTAAGCAGGGCCTGGCACGTTCAGGTTACAAGCCAACAGGTAAGAAAGCCAATGAGGCTAAGCACAAACGAATAAAAGAATTGCTAGCAGCTGGCAATATGACTAAGGAGGAAATTGCCAAAGCAGTGAATTGTGGAGTTGCAACTGTCTATCGAGTTGCTAAAGTTATCTAAAAGCGGACATTTTTACTTTGGAGAAACCGGACATTTCTATTTTGGACTTACAACCTTTTTACGCATAATAGGTTTTATGTTAGACCTCTTGCGTTAGTCAAAATTTAATCAGTGATAAACGTTGATTTTTAAATAAATATCAAAGTCTAAAATAGTCAAAAATAATACTTTCGCAAGAGGTCTATTATCTAAAACAACCAAAATATTAATCGGAAAACACCCACCAAAAATTGTACCAGGTAGTGGATTTTTGCGGTAATGACAAAAGCATCCACTTGGGTGATATACACCAGTGTATCTGCAATAAAAAAATAAGGCAGTTTCAACTGTAAAATTGGAATATTAGGCGTCCGCCACTCATTTGCTTAAGCATTATGACTATCCACATGATATGGCATTACTGGCTACAGAAACTGTACTTGAGTAAGCAGATCACTTGGCAAAAGGACTTGCAGCCTCTGCCTAATTTCTACCACTAAATAACAACTAAAATAAAATTATATTGATTTTAAATTAGATGTATTTTAGTTGTATTTATACCTCTAAACCAAGTTCCTTAAATACCTCATTGTACTTTTGAATGAACTTCTCATCTTGTAGTTCAACCAGAAGTCTTTTCTCAAGATCAGCATAGCTTTCACCTACTGCAGCTTTTTGGCTTGCAAATGGATCATAGTGAGCCAGCTTGTTGGCAAAGAACTGAATTTGCTTATCTGAAAGCTTCTTAGGCTTCGTATGGATAACTTCCTTAGGTTGGTGCTTAGCAGTGAATGTAAATGAGAAACCGCTGATCGTACGCCCTAATTTGTGTTGTTCATAAGAAGCTGTGATATCCGTCAGTTCATTGATTTGGTTTAATGCTATATTCAGTACTCGAACCTTGAAGTTCGCCATCTTCGCATATTCACCTTCAGCTAATCCTAGCTTGAAGCGAAAGTCATCAATATCAAACATAGGTGTCTTTCCAACACTACGCCATTGAATCAGTAGCTCGTAGAGGCGAATCGCATACTTACTTGTAAGCGAACTAATTTGCTTAAGTTCATAAGCAGTGAATGACTTCTCAAGTTGAGTAATCAATGGAATGACATCTGGTGCAAAAGTGAGTTCTACGATACCTGCTGAATCCACATAAGCTATTTTGGATACCCAGCGTGATTTGACGATCTTTTCCTGTTGAGTTCCCTCATGGATACCCTTGTAACTAAATTTGCGTTCAAAGAGATTGCTAGCAGCATTTTTAAGCCCTTCATAGGCTGCGTGCTTATCAACATTGAATTGCTTCATGTAATGATGAGCATGGACCTCTAGAACACTATTCGCATCCACATTCTTGCTTAACTCTCTTGCTTGAACAATTGCCAATAAAATCAGTCTCTGTTCTGTTGTATCCAGATTATAGCTAGCATTGATTAATGCGTTATCCTTCACGACTAGATCATTTTTCACTATTGGGATCTTTTCCTTTAATTATAGTATTAGGATACATCAATTATACATGTAGACACAAGGTGGGAAAACGTAGACTTAAAGGTGGGAAAACGTAGACTCAAAGGTGGGAAAACGTAGACTTAAAGGTGGGAAAACGTAGACTTAAAGGTGGGAAAACGTAGACTTATTACCTCTGAAATGCTTGCTATATAAGGCTTGCAGAGGTCTTAAAAATAAAATTATTAAAAGTATTTAAAAATAAAAACGGTTATTGTTTAAAAATTAAGAGTATTTTTTGTTTTACGAGTATCCATTTACAGTTATGAAAATAAATGAAAGAACGATTTCCATATAGGTGGGAAAACGTAGACTTATACTAAATAAGAATTTAGTAATTTTTCACCTATTCTTTACATCAATCTAAAATATAACTATATTAGATTCAAATTAGTTACAAATTACAAGTAAAATGATCATCTTAATTGGAAGCCAAAAAGGTGGATGTGGGAAATCCACAATAGCCATCAATATAGCAACTTATCTTGCTAAACATAACAAAGACATTGTTTTAGTTGATGCAGATCCTCAACAAAGTTCAGCTAACTGGGTTAAGGACAGAGATGAAACAAATCTCCCTAAGGTACATTGTGTGCAACGATATGGAGACATCAAGAACACACTGAAAGACTTAGATAGCCGTTATGACTATGTTGTTGTAGATGTAGCAGGACATGACAGTAAAGAGCTTAGAACAGCAATGTTGGCAGCTCATTATCTTGTAGTGCCATTTAGACCTTCACAATTTGACCTGGATACCTTACCTCATCTTTCTGAAGTCATAGATCAGGCACAGTCATTTAATGAAGAACTCAAACCATTTGGGTTACTCACCTTAGCTCCTACGAATCCATCTGTATCAGAAGTACAACAAGCAAATGAGTATTTAGCAGATTTTCCTGCGTTCACGGCCTTATCTGCAGTAATCCATGACAGAAAGGTTTATCGCGATGTAGCAGCAGAAGGGAAAGGTGTAGTTGAATCCAATAACCCAAAAGCAGTTGACGAATTTGAGGCGTTCATGAAGGAGTTATTAGCATGATCAAGAAGAGAGAAATCAGTAAACCAAACTCTCCTGACATGGATTCTTTCATCAATGGTGCAGATGAGCAAAAGGTGACAAAGCTAGATCCTAAAGCCCCTAGGAAATTCAAGACACACACAATTCCTATGAATGAACATGAGTATCAATTGTTGGTTGAATTGGCCGAAAAGTATGGCCAAACGCATAATGGAATTATCCGCTTTGCTTTGAAGAAACTTAGTGAAGAATAGAAACTAATTTGAAACTAAATTAATTTTATTTTGGTTTTAATTAGTATTCGTTTTAGATGTAAAAAAAAGCCCTTCATCATTAAGGGCTTTTTATATGTAATTTTTCTCTCGTATGACCTATATTCTGATTTAAAGTGCTACAAAACAGAAAAGGCTATCCATAAATTACTAGTCGAAGTTAAAGAAATTGTCTGGGAAACAAGAAAGGAATGCCTTTTGAATATCGCTGTATTCACCTTCAGGATGTTCCTCTAGATACCGTCGAGTCCAAATCAGTGTTGCTTCATAATCGTTAAAACACTGATCGATTTGTAAAAAAATCCAAAGTTCATTTGCTTTTTGAATGAAAAAGTCATTGATGATCATCAGTGCAATTTTCTTTTCAGTATTTGCATTAGGGTATGAATACATAATGATTTCTCCTATAAAGATAGTAAATAGATTAGTTGATAAGCTATTTATAACACATAAAAATATGTGTTTACCACATATTTTTATGTGTTTTTATGTAAATGTAACCCTATGCTATAATTTCAAAACACCATTTCTATAAATTTAATCAAATGCCATATACTGAATTTCAACGTCTTATCGGTAAAGCAGGGCTTTCTATTAAAGAATTTGCTGAATTATTGGGCATAAAACCCAATTCAATTACGAATTACAGTAAACAAGGTGTCGTGCCTACACATATTGCTGTCATTGTTGCGTTGATTTCTACGATGAAAGATGAGGGATTGGATTTCTATCCAGTTTTTGAAAAAGTTAAATCGTATTCAAAAGACTAAAACTCTCGTTTTTTAATTGTTTTAAGCTGTGAGTGATGATGTAAAAAATGCCTGAAGTTCAGGCATTTTTTATTTTGAGGTACTTATAAACCTCGATAGAATTTTTCAATAAAGTTCCGAGTTTTGAGAACCAGGGTATTCATCATGGTATTCCGTTCTGAGATCTTAGGACGAGTAATCGGTAAGTCTTTGACATCTTCACGGCTAGGTAGGCGTTTAGTGTATTCATATTGACTAAGCACCGTTTTAAATACCTCAGGCTTGATGGCTTCTTTTTGACACAGTTCGTCCAAGGCCTTTTCTTTTTCCACATCCCAAAACTGAGCAAAGGCCTCTTCAACACTTTGACCATTGGCCATGCGTGGAATGTTTTCATCCAGGAACTTTTGAATCAGCTCTTGTTTGTCATACAAGTTGTGATTGGTCGAAATGATATCTTGCACCTGGGAACGATACTGCTGTTTCTTTTCAGGATCTTTATGATTGACCACCGATTGCAGTAAATTCAGGATATAACCGACATTCACGGTATCGCGGTGGATCAGTTCCAGTTGGAAATTGACGTCATTGAGGACCGATACTTTGTCTTTAGGCTGGATCACACGGACATTGTTGTACAGATATTTGTACTGTGAGGTATGTTTCTGGAATTCTGCTTTGTTTAAATCGGTATCGTCCTGGTCATACTCTACAAAGTTTTCCAATTGTGCATTGATCCGCATTACCTCACGGAAGGCTTTGACGTATTCCAATTGCTGTTCTTCAGTTTCTAGCGTATTGGGTACTTGATCAGGATCTGGGGCAATACTGAGTAAATGGGCAACCGCAGCATTGTATTTTTCTTTAATGCTGTCGAAACTTGGGATCAAGACAATTTTTTCTGCTTCATCCTTGTTTGAGAATAAGGTGAGGGCTTGGTCCGTGGCTTGTTTCAGGTTACGGAAGCACAGGATATTACCGAACGGCTTGTCTGCGTTCAGAATACGGTTGGTGCGTGAAAAGGCCTGAATGAGGCCATGATATTTAAGGTTCTTATCGACATACAGGGTGTTGAGTGGTTTTGAGTCAAAACCAGTCAGGAACATATTCACCACAAGCAGGATATCAATTTCTTTTTTTCGTACCCGATTGGCGATATCACGGTAGTAAGCGTAGAACTCATCACCTGAGTTGTAGTTCTGGCCAAATTTGGCATTGTATTCAGCAATGTATTGATCGAGCTTATCTCGGTTGGATTGGCTGATTTTGGTCGGGATATCCGCAGACTCTTCTTCAATTAAACCACTGTGATCTTCGACCTTGAGTTCTTCATTGGCTGCAAAGGAAAAAATCGTGGCAATGGTCAATGGGGTGTAAATCCCACCTTGTTCTTCGGCTTGCTGTTGTTTTTCTTGCTGTATTTTTTTAAATAGTTCGTAGTACTGGGTCAGGACTTCAACGGAACTGACACAGAACATCGCGGTGAAGGTTTTATTTTTGGTTTTGATATGGTGATTATCCAGGATATATCGGGTAATCATTTCGAGACGAGCAGGGTTATCAAACAGCTCTTTGGTATCAATTCCTTCTACATCTTCTTCATAGCTGTCGCTGTTTTCGATGCCGTTGCTGGTGTATTTGCCCAGATAGGCAATCTGGAAGGGTAAGACGTTACCATCACGAATAGCATCCGTAATCACGTATTTATGCAGGCATTCGTCAAATAGGGCATTGGTGGTGACTGCTTTTGAGTCAATTTTCAGTTGGCTATTTTTCTCAAAAATTGGCGTTCCTGTAAAACCAAACATTTGCGCCTGATTAAAGAAGCGTTTGATATTGCGATGAGTATCGCCAAATTGGCTACGGTGACATTCATCAAAAATAATCACCACTTTTTTGTCTTTGAGATAGCTAATCTGATCGCTATAACGATCAGAACTAATCGCAATATTGAGCTTTTGTAAGGTGGTGACAATCAGTTTGTCATGCTTTTGGCCCAATTGAGTAACCAAGGTGCTTGTATTCTTGGTGGTATCAACACTGTCTTTTTTGAAGGCATTGAACTCACGAACTGTTTGGGTATCGAGATCACTACGATCCACCACGAATAGGACCTTTTCAACTTCAGGCAAGCGCATGATGAGTTGACTGGCTTTGAATGAAGTGAGGGTTTTTCCTGAGCCTGTGGTGTGCCAGATATAGCCATTTTGCTCTGAATGTTGCACACGCTGAATAATCTGTTGTACCGCATAGATTTGGTATGGACGCAGCACCATCAAACGCTTTTCAACTTCCAATATCACCATGTATTCAGTCAGCATTTGGGTGATGTGCTGATGGTTTAAAAAGGCTTCGGCAAAGATATCGATTTTATGGATGTGCTTATTGTCAAAATCTGCCCAAGGGAAGGTAAATTCGAAATTACTGGTGCCTGTTGAATAGTAATGGGTGTGGTCACGATTACTGATCACAAACAGTTGGATGTAATTAAACAGACCTGCTCCGCTACCATAAGCAGCTTTGGCATAGCGTTGGGTTTGGTTAAAGGCTTCAGGAAGCTCGACACCTGCGCGTTTTAGCTCGATTTGGACTAAAGGTAGGCCATTGATCAGTAAGGTGACATCAAAGCGACTTGTGTGACCGTTACTCGTACTGTGATCAATCGCAATTTGATTGGTCACTTGGTAGATGTTTTTCGTAGGATCTGCGAATAAAAAATCAATGTGGCGTGTAGATCCATCATCAAAGTTCACAGGAAAGCGATTACGCAGGACCTTGGCACAGTTGAAGCTGTTCCCTGCTTTGAGATGATTCAGGACTTGTGCCCATTCATGTTCAGAAAAAGAAGTGATGCCATTGGCACGTTCAACTTGAAGTTTCAGATTGCTCAGCAATTGAGTCTCATCTTTAACATCAACCTGGTTGTAGCCTAGTTGTTTGAGTTGTTCAATGAGTTCATTTTCAAGTTGAGCTTCGCTTTGTACAGACATCTCTTTCTCTAATTTTTTATTCAATTACAGTGATCTAAATGGAATCCACCTGATTGAAAGTTGAAACATACTCTGATGTTTTACCCTCAAAACTTTCAATCAGATGGTTGGATTTGCTTGATAGATATTTAAACAAACATTTGCTGTAAAAGCCCTTTTTTCCAAAGCTTAGCTTGCTCTAACTGCTCTGAAACTACATTAATTTTTTGGTCTATAGCAGATAAAAAGTTAGCGATTTTGGTTTGTTCTGGTAATGATGGAACAATTTTCTGTGTATTCTCCATTCCTTGTTTTGTAACATGCAACATGGTTGAACCGTTCAAACTTCTTTTCATTTTCTCAGTCATTTCATCCAACAGAAAATACATATATTTTCTATCAAGCAATGAAGGATTTACTTCAATTTTCCAAATATGGTAATGAAAAATAGCTTTTTCTCCTTGCCAAAAAACTGGTCCAAATGTTGCTGACCACATATAAAGTAAATCATTGTTATAGCAATATTGGTGAGCTGGTAGGTTTAAGTTGGAGTAGTAATATTCTTTCCCAGAACCTGTTAAATTCTGCAAGCGAATAACTGGAATACCTTCTTTTTCCCATTCAGTTTGTTTATAAGCACGACCATTAATAAACTGGCAAATTTCCCCAAGCTTTTTTTCCTCCCACTCCCCAAATTCACTACCATCATCCGCTTTGAAACGAATCTGCTTACTAAACAGCTTCTGCATCATGGCTTGTTTATATTGGCTCAGCAGCTGATGTTTTTGCTTGAGTTGTCTAATCTTTTCATCTACCGCAGAAAGAAAAGAGGCGATTTTGGTTTGTTCGGGGGTGGCTGGAAGAAAAATAGACATCCCTTGAATAGCGTAAAGCGCTAACTTAGGTTGAGCACCTACAGTAGATACTGAATCAATTAATTGTGAGAGTGATCCATTATTTAGGTACTGTAATAGATATTTTTGATCGCATTTGATATTAGTTAATTTGTCGGCATTTTCAGTTAAATTGGCATTATTAAGTTCATGAGGAATAATTCCTACTAACCCCAAAGTTCCAGCTACCGAGATATAGATATCATCGACAGTAATCCGATATCTCTTAATCTGATCAACTGCATCCAATGGAACATAGCGGATTTTATCGCAATTAACAGTGCCATCCTCCATGTCAGTAACAGTGATGTATGGATAACCAGTATCACTCTCAACTAAGGAATAACCTTTTGGTAATCGTTTACCACCACGAACATCTGCAATGTCTGAAATAACTTTCTCAGACCAATCCCCATCAAACTCCTTAAACCGTAACTTAGGCACAGCCATTACTTCACCTCCGCAAATGGCGAAGCAATCCCAAGCTCTTTGCAAAACTCAGCTATAACTGTATCGGTCTTTTTACTTTCAACCTCCAAAGCCTGCAAAGCTTGCGCAATTGTATCAAGGTCAATCTCGTCCTCAGCTTCAAAGGTATCGACATAACGTGGAATATTCAGGTTGTAATCGTTGTCTTTCACTTCCTGTAAAGTGGCGACATGCGCATACTTTTCAATATTCTGACGCTGTTCAAATGCTGTAATGATTTTATCCAGATGCTCAGGCAATAGCTTGTTTTGGTTCTTTTGTTTGTCGAAGTCATTGCTGGCATCAATAAACAGAATATTGTCTTTGTGCTCACGATTTTTCTTCAAGACTAAAATACAGGTTGGAATAGACGTACCGTAGAAAATATTGGCAGGTAAACCAATGATGGTATCAATGACATTCAGTTTTTCAATCAGGTACTGACGAATCATGCCTTCACTTGAACCACGGAATAACACACCATGCGGAAGTACAACGGCCATTGTGCCATTGTCATCAAGTTGATGAAGCATGTGCTGAACAAAAGCCATATCTGCTTTTGAACTTGGTGCAAGCTTACCAAAACTGCTAAAACGTTCATCTTGTAAGAAGATTGGATCTGCTGACCATTTTGCTGAGAATGGAGGATTGGCTACGACTGCTTCAAAACGTAAATCTTTATGCTGTGGACGAGTGAGAGTATCTTCTTGCTTGATATCGAATTTAGCAAAGTGAACATCATGTAGAATCATGTTCATTCGTGCCAAGTTGTATGTGGTACGGTTCATCTCTTGACCGTAAATCATATCGACATCTTGAACTTCACGTTTTACACGCAACAGTAATGAACCTGAACCACACGTCGGGTCATAGACTGAACGTAGACGTTCTTTGCCTTGAGTCACGATCTTTGCAAGTAAGGTTGATACGGTTTGAGGAGTATAGAATTCACCTGCTTTTTTACCAGCACCAGAAGCAAACTCACCAATCAGGTATTCGTAAGCATCACCTAATACATCCGACTCTGAATTACTAAGATCGAAGTCAATATTATCGAGATGGGTCAGTACTTTGCTGACTAACTCATTACGGTCATTGGCATTGTTGCCGAGTTTAGTAGAATTGAGGTCTAGATCTTCAAATAGATTGGCAAAGTCATCTTCAGACTCAGCACCTAGAGTACTACGTTCGATTTCTCGCAAGGTATTTGAAAGCTCATCAAGAATAAACTCACCCTGACGACCACGTTCAGCAATTGTGTGGAACAGTTGTTTTGGTGCTAGGGCATAACCGACTTCTTCAACTGAGTTTTCTTTGATGCCGTCAATCAGTTCAGCGTGATCAGGGTTATTTTCATCAAGTTGATAGTATTTTTCTGCAAGGCCTTCATCTTTCAACAGTTCATTGGCAAAAGAAATCGCTTTTTCTGACAGGTATTTGTAGAAAATGAAGCCGAGAATGTAGTCACGGAACTCATCGGCTCCCATTTTTCCACGTAAGTCGTTTGCAATGTTCCAAAGATGTTTTTGTAGTTGTTGAAGTTGAACCTGGGTCATGAAGCAAGAATCTCTAGTAATACCTAAATTTACTTAAGTATAGCGAGTATCTGCTTATAAAAATTAGGTTTATTAGGTTATGAAAGTAGATAAATGATGAATTTCGAATAAGAGTTTTTATGTTAAATATCTGAATAAATTTATTATTTTAATTCAATGTTCTATGACAAAATAAGGCTATTAGAAATTGATTAGATAAGTTGAAAAAAATCATGAGTATTACTCCAAGAGGTATGAGCGTACAAGAAAGCTATCGTCTTTACAGAGATAATAAGCTGATCGTTAATAGAAAATATCAGCGAAAATTGGTTTGGACCTGTGCTGAAAAAGAACATTTAATTGACAGTATCATCAAAGATTACCCAATTCCTCTCATTCTATTAGCTGAAATTAATGAAGATGGATCGACATTTTATGAAATTATCGATGGAATGCAGCGTTTAAATGCAATCTTTAGTTTTATCGAAAATGAATATTCAATCGATGATAAATATTTTGACATTGATCAATTTTCTCGAGCTAAATTAGCTTATAACAATGGCGTATTTGATATTCAAGAGGGAGCTGAAAAGCTACCCTCTGTTGTATGTGCTGATATCCTTGATTATCAGTTAGCAGTAACTATTTTCCCTGTAGTGGATGGGAACTCAGTTACCGATATTTTTGGTCGTATTAATTCTGGTGGACGTCAACTTAGTGCTCAAGATAAGAGACAGGCTGGAATGATCGATGATTTTTCAATGTTAGTTAGAAAACTTTCATCTGAAATTAGAGGTGATGATTCTAATGATCAATTACCACTAGCTAGTATGCCTGACATTAGTATTGATTCAAACCGTTCAAATTTAGGATATGCCTTAAAAGCAGAGGAAATATTTTGGTGTAAACAAGGTGTCTTGTGGGCTAAGCAATTGAGAGACAGTGAAGATGAGGAAATGGTTGTTGATATATGTGCTTCCCTGTTGCTAAATCAACCGATAGCAAGGAGTAAAGAGCTTTTTGATAAAATATATGATGAAAATGATGAGGTATATTCAACAATTAGACGAAATTTGAATACTTATGGTATAGAGAGACTTAGTACTGAAATAAAAGTTACTCTCTCTGTTTTAAAAGAAGTTATTAATGAGTATGATCCATCCGCAAATGCATTAAGAAGAATTGTTAACCCTACGAGAAACCCTATCAAAGCATCTTTTTATGCGATATTTATGGCATTTTATCGGTTGGTTATTGAAGAAGAAAAAACTCCTGAGGATATTCAAGGAATAATGAATGCCTTGAATGGGTTACAACAACAAATGAATTCTTCAGCTAACTATGCAACTACAGAAGATCGAGTTAAGAATATTGATAAAACAGTTGGTTTAATTCAAAGATTTTTCGTTCGAAGCGAACCACCTTTGCTTAATCATGGAGCTGGATTAGCGTTGGATGTTGAGAACTCACTTAGACGTTCTAGATTGGAAACTGCTCGTTATGAATGTAAACAAGGCATTTTAAATGTAGATCACGATAAAAAAATCAATAACAAAGTTTTTGAAAAATTAATTCACACTATTTGTGCGATGGTGAATATAGGACCCGATTCAAATGGATATTTCTTTTTTGGGGTAGCAGATACTTTAGAAGATGCCCAAAGAATTTCAGAGATTTATTCTGAGAGTTATGAACAAATAGGTAGTAGATATATTGTGGGTGTCGATAGAGAAGCCAGTACTTTAGGAATTAGCTTAGAAGAATATATTGATAAAATTGTGCATCATATTAGAAAGTCAGAATTACCAGATTCTCTAAAAACTCAAGTATTAGCAAAAATTGACATAGTTGAAGTTAGAGGGAAAACAATTATAAGAATTAATGTTCCTTCACAAAGTGAAGTTTGTTTCGTAGGAGATGACGCATATATTCGTGATAATACAAAGACTAGAATTGCTACACCAAAGGAGTTGGTAACTATCTCAAAATTATTTTGAGTACGTCTATTGCATTCTTCATAACTTCTAAAATTAACATAATACACCTTATACGAAATGCGTTATAATTCCACTTAGAAATCAATGCTGTAGTTTCTAGTTTATAGCCCATCTTCCCCAAGGTGGGTTTTTTTTATGATTTTTCATGTTTCACGGCTATTCTTTGATCAATGTTTCACGCTTTTGATTAGCTGCCGTGAACAATAACCTCAGCCATTCGGCAAGAAAAACCGGCTCCAGAAGCCCCTTTTTTCTGGTTCTGGCGCAATATGTTCAGGGACTGGAATACGCTTATTTTCTGTCTGTTCTGGAGTAGTCAATCCGTCATCTTTAGGCTGAGTTTGGATCTCGGCTTCTACTGGAGCTTCTTCTTTGGCTAATTCAACCGTTTCTTGAGGTGCAGCAGCAGGTGTTGGATCTTCTACTTTTGGCGGTTTTGGGGCTTCCAGTAGACGTTGCATAGCTTCGATTTGTTCCTGATAGAACGATTCACGTTCTAGCGATTGATTTTCTCTCAGCACTGCCTGATTTAACTGTTTTTCCAGTATGTCAACTTGACGTTTTAGTAAGTCAACTTCTGTCAAGTTTTGACTGTTAATTGATTGACTTTGATTGACACTAGTCTCTTTTTTTTGTGGTTCCCCAAAAACTCTTAAGGCTTCTGTAAAGTCAATTAAACCATCAGATCCTTTAGATAAATTTCCTTTGTTTATATGTGCATATATGGCCTGTCTTGAATATCCGTAAAGCTTGGCCAACTCTGAAACTGACAGTTTTTTCATTATGTAAACCAGTTTTCAACCTGTGTTAATACTTGACTGTTAACTTAACAATTTCAATTAACAATGTCATTTAAATCTTACTTTTCTGATCTGAGTAAAAGAATTAACTCCTTAACACTTTAAATCACCCTCATTTGCTCTGTATTGGATTTTTATAGACATTCCCCCTTTGTAGATCCATAGGTTTTAAAAAGTAGCTTAAAACGCAAATGGTGGAGTTTTATCAGGGGGTAGGGTTTTCGAATAATTTTTTCAATGTGGTTTCAATACGATTCAAATAAGCAAAAAAAACCGCAATTCATTGCTGAATTGCGGTTCCGAAAAATTTCTTCTATCCAAACCTATGTGTGTTTTTAAAGTCTGGTAGGTTTTTTCTTGCTAACAGGTGCCATATTCGGATCTGCCACACAATTCACAGTCCCAACATTTTTTTATCTGCCAACGTCTTGGATCAGACCTGCCCTGTTGCCAGTAGCTACCCGAAGAACGCTATATCATTTTTGAGAGGAAGTGAATATCTGTGAGTGAATTATTTTTTATCTCATGGAAATAGAAAAGACCGTACTACAAAGGTGCAGTACGGTCTTTAAAAAATGATAAAACAATAGATCTCTCTATGTGTTTAGAATTAATCAATTCACTTGAGAAAGTGAGTGGATTAATTTGATGAAATGTTAATTTAATCAAGATTTTAATCTTGGATGTATTGATTAGAGGGATGGATAGAAAGTTGGTGACTAATCAACAAAAAATCGTTCCATAATTAATACTGTTAAATTTTACAGTTCGTTGGATAGTCCTCGTAAAGCTGAGGATTGCTACACAGAATATGTGTGGATTTCACTCTGCCATCTCTGACAGTTCATCTATTTAACGAAAAGGTAAAGCCGATGAATAACTCTCTCATGCTTACAGGACTGAGATCCTGATGATTTTGTTACCTAAAATCATAAAGGTCTGAACGAGAAAGCGTCAGACTTTGCTTGTAAGCCAAGCGACTACGTTTGCTTTTGTTGCAAGTACCAAAGAAATACCATTTCATACTCGATTAAAGATCTACCAAATCTTAAGTTGAGCATCTCAAAACCACCTATTTTGAAATTGGTTACTTGCAGTCCTTCTTTTGCTTTTTCACTACACACACGCTCGAGTTTTCGTCCTACTGACTTGTACGATTTTTGTCTATCTTGTTGTAAAACTACTAAAACCAAGATAGTTAACGCATTCGCCAATAATAGTGGGTTTCGCCCCCGCCTACTCTCCCGATCTCCCGATGGATAAATGATCCTTTGCTTGCTTTGCGTCAAATGAAGACATTCGCAAGAATTAAAATCAAAACTGTTTTTCTTAGCTTTTGACTAAAAAAATCAACTGTAGTGGCTATTATGAAAAATCATAACTACAGTCACAGCTCCATCTTCCACACTTACACCAAAATCTACTATGTACCCTTCGGATAGCTTATAGCCCTTAATTCCACTCCCCGATCAATCAATTGATCTTCGATTTCCCCTGTCGTCGTTCCGTAAACAGGCTTGGCAAGAATTAAAAACAAAGTTATATCCCATTGATACCCACTCGCACCCCTACACTACAAACAACGTAGTGCTTAGGTTCTGCTAGAGTTGAGCTATTCGTGCTGATTGTGTCTTTCCACACAACCAAAAAGTTTCGACCTAATGATGATCATCTACTTTCCACAGATCCCCGAGCTTCTGCTCTTTCACTGTGACACTCCCTCTCGTGGCATTGCATCTGCGGTTATTTTCCCTACAGAAACACGGCTGAATCGACAAAAAAATCGTCTACAGCTTCGATTATGGTTTCATGGTCGCCCAAGTACCAACCACCATTCGCACAAAGGCATTGGTGGCTCTGTTCACACAATTGGAACGGATAGAAAAAAGGCTGACACGCAACACCATCAAAGATGATATTGCGCTGACACCTTTTAGCCCCCTTCGTTTGCGATACCGAGCCATTTGGCATGGCAGTACGCTTCACGCTGAGGTAGATCGTATTCGTTCGATACATACAGGTCGCCAACCTGCATGCCAAAAAAGCAATGAATTAGAAGTTAGTCAGACTCCCAAAACATTTTTACAAAGAAGAAAAAAGCAAAGGGAGTTGGTAGCTCCCTGTTGAACAAAGAGCTAGACCTAACTTCTAAAAAAGAAGAACCAATTTTTAAAGAATACGGTTTAACAAGCCGAATTTATCACCCTATTCAGGGCGGGGCAATCAGAGTTTCATCAAATTACAGGAACGACTTGATTACACCCTGATTGCCCCGCCACGAAGCTTCGCTTCGTAAGAAAAGCCAGCTTCGCTGACTTTTCTTTTCAAAATCCTTGCTTTGCAAGGATTTGTTTTTAAATGTAAATTTATTAAAAAAAGTAATACCTGAAATTTTTTAAATTATTACATTTCCACTATTACACCTTTTCAAAATTTTATTGCTTGGTGAGCAAATGGGGAAATGAAAGTGATTTTTTACACCACTTCAAACAAATTTTTTATGTCGGCAATTTTGAATTGTGTTAGCAAAGGAAAAGCGACTTTCTATCGAAAAATATTTATCGATATTGACCAAGCTGAGAAAGGAATTGCGAGTTTAATTAAGCGGTACAATGTTGGTTTAGGTTCTGCAACAAACAATAAAAACTTTGCCTGTAATGGACACCTTGTTATTCAGTACAACCAAGATTTAAGGCAAAAAAGACAGGTCATCATTTGTATTTTGATTACTCTACCTCAAGAAATCCGAGATACTTCTCTGCTGTATCAAAAGCTAGTTGCAGACTTACAAGTCGAGCCTGCGCCAACTCCACGAAAAAGGAAAAACCTTGCGATTGCTTATCAGAAAGACTTTATAAAAAAAGACTTCAAGGAAAGGGATGGATCAGAAAATCGTGAAGAATTTCATAGCTTAGAGCATGAGAAACAGAGGATCTACATCTACAATGTTGATTCAGTCGTAAAGCTAGAATTGAGAAAGTCAGACTATCCTAAAGCCAAAGTAAGACAGATGCAGAAGTATGCCGATGAACAGGCTTTAAAACAGGGTAAACCACCTAGAAAAATCAGTGGATCTCGATGGACTTGGCATCTCACGCCTGTTTATATGGATCTGATATTTTCTGTAGCCAAAGTTGAGATTGATAAAAAGATTTTGATTAAAAAGGATTTAATCAAAAAGACGGTTACTCAATCAAAAGCTAATATGCCGACTAAGGATGTGATAAAGCGTCAAGCAAGGTTAGAGCCTTCTGAGTACCGTGAAGCGATTTCTAATGTCGCTTTCATGGTTGACACCATTCCTATGTTTGGCGGTACTTTGGCTGATGTGGGGCAAGTGGTACAGAAACTTGAAAAGCAGTTCAATCGAGGGCAAGCACATAAAGCTAAAGGTGCTTGGGCTACTCAGAAAAAAGTTCATTTGCCGATCACAGAAGCTTTTGATATTCAAAGGCTAAAAAAAGAAGCATCATATTCGACCCGTATCGATTGGAAGTATCATTCCTTTTCTTCTTTGTATGAAGCTGTTGAAACCTTTGCAGATCATGAAGATATGGACGAAAAGTATAAGCAAAAAAGAGAAGAAGACGTTTTAAAATTCTATGAAAAGGGGCAAGCAAGGATTGCAAGAAGAACCAAACAGCAGAACAATGACCGCAGGATTAAACTCAGTAGAGAACGGGTACAGAAATTGATTCAAAAGCGGTTTTCAAAATGGAAAGATAAAGTCCGTGGGATACATAAGGATCAAAAGCAGTAAGTGGATCTGGCCAACCACACCAGGATTTTTTCAAAATCTTGGTGTGGTTGGCAGGTCAAACTTAGCCCTTAAAGTCTGTTTCAGTTCGCAAAGCCTTGAAAATGCGCTTTGCTGTATTTTCACGAACCGATTTTGGATCTCGTAAAATATTCGAAATCCATACCGCAAATGCTTGATAGTCCTTGTTGCCTGCAAGGTCACTGATGCTGTGGACATTTGAAAGAATGGAGCTGTAAGTGTTGATCTGGCTGTCAGTCATCTTGCAGAACATATGAACGGTATTTTGATCTCCACCCTCAATCGCTTTCAGCTTCGACTTCTCCTTGACTGTAAAACGGAAGCCAACGACAGCACGCCCCGATTTTATGTTCTCGTAGGTTACGTTAATATCTGTCTGTTCTGTAATTTCATCTAATGATGGTTGAATTACACGTTTTTTTAAGTTGCTTAGGTCATTGTATGAATCGGGCACGCCTAGCTCATTTCTAAAATCTTCTAGGGATATTTCAAATCTCCCCATTGCCTGAAATTTTTTAGCTAGATGATATAAGTCGAAAGAGTAGTCCCTTTTCAATCTCAGTATGATGTCTTTTTTGTACTTGGTATAGGGATTTACCTTGTCGAACTCTTTGAGCATAAATAAGACAACTTCGGGAAAGCGAATAGCAATCCCTCCTGATTCGTAAGTGCAGTCAATTACCCAATTAGATAAGACCTTTTTGTTTTTTTCATTATGATAAGAAAAATATCTTTTAATCAATGACTTACTTGCTTTTTCTAGCTGTGCATATGCTGAGTGCTGTGTGATCCCACACTCTTTCGAAAAATCTTCTGCCGTGATGATAATAGCGTCTTTTTCCGTAGCATCTTGTGTACGTGCAAGAGGGCTAGAAAGAATCAAAAGGCGTTTTTCATTTACACTCATGCTTTTAAAACACTCTTGAATGTTATTTTGCATTACGACCCATGATGGAGGGTAAGTTGTTATTTTCATAAAGCTAAAATCAAAAAAGTACAATGGATACAATGTACTTAACAATAGCAATATAAGATCAGAAAGTCTATAAAAGTATACAATCTACAATGAACTTTTTATGGGTTTTTGCTCAAATTTTGAGTCCCCTATTTGTACTTTTTTTTAATAAAATGCAATCCAGTATCCGATCTACAATGTGCTTGGTTTTTGGGTTTAGATCAAAATTCGAGTCTTTTTTTGTGCTTTTTTAGCAAAACGCAACAAAGAATCTAGTTTGGAATGTACTTGGTATTGGATTTTCGCTCAAAATATACCTATATTTTTTAATTTACTCATTAAAAGTACAATATATTTATTGTACTTTTCAGTCCCTCAAAAGTACTTAGTTAGTCCCTCAAAAGTACTTTTTTAGAAGCTAAAAGTCCCTCAAAAGTACTTAGTTAGTCCCTCAAAAGTACTTTTTTAAAGTCTGAAAGCATTGATATATATGGCTTACAGGGGGGGCTAAAAGTATTTTAAAAGCTTATTAAAAGAATAAAAAGGAGCAGGGGAGTAAAAACTGCCCTATGACACTCGCCAAAGCTCGTGGCATTTTGACCTCGCTAAAGCTCGGTTTAAAGGGCAGTTTTGGGTTACTACGGTGAGAAGATTCTAAAAAAGCAAAAAAAGTGACTATGACTTCGCTTCGCTCAGGAGTTTTTTACTCGCTTTGCTCAATCTAAGAGTAAGTGCAAATAATTGATCTACTGATTTTTTGAAGCAAAGGTTTTTAAAAGCGGTTTTTCAGAGAGTTTAGACACAAATTTTGGTGTGGTCGCTCGTAGACACTCGCTCGGAATTTAGATGATACAGAAACCATCTGTCGTGATGGGAAATAATCGTATTTTGCTCTCTTTTGATCTGTGAGGTATTTTTTCTTCTTTTCTATATCCGACTACCAAAATTAATTTAAGGTGGCTTATAGCGCAAATGGTGGGGTTTTATCGATGCATTACTCCAATATCTTAACGAAAGTAAGGAACTTGCAGTACACATCAGACTAAAACAAAGAAATTCACGTTGAGTATAGAATGAACACCCAAGGCATGGCTTTTAGTCATGCTTTTTTTATCAAAAGAGTATAGTTTTTTCTTTCTGCGGTCAGCTCTGCTATAGCTTCGATAGCTCTAACGGATCGTTAAAAATAAAATCGCGTCTATCAATAAAAATTATGCCTTTGTTGTGTCGCTTGATAGAACGCTTTGCTTTGTCAAAGTCATGAGCATCCCAAAAACCATCGCCAGCACATAGAATCAATGGGTGCTGCCATTCCGCCATCTGTGCCAGTGCTACGACTTTTTGAGTCCCGCTGTCTGCTTGCCAGCGAACAAAAATAATGGACTGCGCGGCTTTTATTAATCTACACGCATTTTTTGATAATCTCGATTGAACGCTCATTAAAATATCCATATCCTAAACTTTAGGATATTATATCAACTAAATAGCAACTAATCAGCAATTAAATAGCAACTAAATTAAAATGATGGTCCCTCAAGGTCATCCTTTGTTGAAGTAACAACTGTTTCAAATTGGTTATAAAAGTGGGGCAAAGTTCCCGCTCTGCCCCTACAACCATGACTAGTGTTCTATCATTGGACTATAGCTGAATGATAGCGAGCCAAATCGCATACAGTATCTATCATTAGACTTAATGTAATAATTAAATGATAGTGTTATCATTAATCTAATAGAATTAAGATTAAATGATAGAAATGAATACACGTATTTATCTACGAGCTTCAACTAAAGATCAAGATGCAGAAAGGGCTTTGCAGATTCTTCAGGATCTAAACCAAAACT
>NZ_VPBI01000033.1:0-16886 GCF_013418795.1 Acinetobacter sp. YH12120
GCAAAGTCATTATGAATCTCTCGAAGTAGATGAGTTCTGGAATTTTGTTGGAAATAAAAAGAATAAACAATGGCTTATTTTTGTTCAAAAGTCATATTTTACCTCGGAGAAACCGGACATTTTTATTGGTGAGAATATAGACACTTTAAATGGGTTCTAACACTCTCGTTTCGTATAACAGCCATTATGTTAAATGGAAGGAAGCAAAATAAGTTAACATTTTGCTTCCGGCCACATTAAGCTAGAGTTTTATTTAAATAAAGCTATTTAGTAATCATTAAATTAATTAAAATCTAAATCTAACACCAGCTCCATATAACCAACCTTTCTCAGAGTTTGATTCTATTTGCCACGACGTTTCATCATTACCTTTTGAATACTCATAGGCAATGTCGATATAAGGCATGATCTTTTTACTGATTTCATAGCGAGTTTCAAACCCTGCGGTTGCACTGCTTAAACCAGTTTTTTTCGCATATTTAGAGTCATCACTAAAGATAGCATCCAACTCTAAATAAGGTTGAATAATCAACTTTTGCGTAATCAGAAAATCACGTTCCGTTTCTAGGCTAAAGCCCGCATAATTGTCTTCTCCCGCATAGAGATAAGCATCAGTTTCAAAGAAATATGGCGCCATACCATGTAAGCCAATCACCGCATCAACATTTTCTTCGGTGTCTTTGCGATGATCATTGAGTTCAACTTTTTCACTACGATAACGTGCACCAATCTGTGCATCCCAAAAGTCTGAAATCATACGGCTATATAAAAGTTTGGCATCATAATGTGCATCATGCGATTCTTCTTTATCGGCATGAATTTTAATAAAAAGCTTATTTTCATCTGTGCCAATACGGGTTTCAAACTCTGACTTTAAATCACCTGTGCCATCTTCATTGACAAGCCACTTATTGTCCACTGTCGTAATCGCATAAATTTGCGCACCGTGTTCTGAGCGATGATCATAATGCGAACTCTGCTGAGCATTCGCATCTGGTACATGATGTAAATGATTAACCGTAGATGTTGCCTGATGTTGTGCCTGATTCATTTGGCTATGGTTCATTTGAGAGCGATCCATTTGCATCGGCTGATTTTGACTAGAAGATGTAGCAACTGTCATTTTTTCAGGCGCACTATGATCTTCACCATTATGTGCCAAACTCACTGCACTGACCATCAACAAAGAGCTTGCTAAAACAGTTTTAGAAAAAAGATTAATGGTGCGCATGTTGATCTCCTTTCTGTACTTTTTGATCTTGCTGTTTCTCTGTTGATTTGTGATGCATTGGCTGATGACCTGCATGTTGATGGTTCATCGGTGCTGAATGTGCAGCATGATTCATTTTCCCCATCATCTGCATGTGTTGTGCATGCTCTTGTGGAGAATGCTGTGAATGATCCATCTCAGACATCGCTTGATGATTCATTGATGGTACATTTTTTCCATCAGTCTGAGCAGTTGAATGATGCCCTTCGTGCGCCAAACTTAAGCTTGTTAAACTCAATACCGCAACAGAAAAAAACGCTTTAAATACAAAATTAGTGATGTGCATGTCCAGCTCCTTTTTGCTCAGTTACTTGGTGAGTTTGAGTCGAATTTGTACCTTGAATTGGCGTTGTAGACACTTGTTCATCGCTAACATTTGCCACGATCAACTTGTTCATCATTCCTGCACTCATGTGATACAACAAATGACAATGGATTGCCCATTCGCCCAACTCATCCGCAGTTAATAAAGCAGTGACTGTTTTACCCGGTGGTACAATCAATGTGTGTTTATTCGGCATATCTACCGACTCTTGACCATTCTCCAACTGCATAAACATGCCATGTAAATGCATGGGGTGCGCCATCATACTGTCATTAATAAATTTGATACGGATACGCTCGCCATACTTCACTTTTAATGGCTCAGCATCGCTGAATTTTTTACCGTTAATCGTCCAAATATAACGCTCCATAGTACCGCCCAAACGCACTACTAATTCACTGCTAGCTTCACGAGTATCTTTTTGCGGTTCTAAAGATTTTAAATCACTATATTGCAAGGCTTTATTGCCCGCAGGTGTAGATGCATTTGCCCAACCATAAACCACTTGATCATTTTCTTGTGGTTTTGCTGTGCCATGCTGTGAATGATCCATTTTCGAGTGATCCATGCCTTGCATATCGCCATGGTTCATTTTTGAATGATCCATTTTCGAGTGATCCATGCCTTGCATATCGCCATGGTTCATTTTTGAATGATCCATTTTCGAGTGATCCATGCCTTGCATATTGCCGTGGTTCATTTTCGAATGATCCATTCCTGCATGATCACCACCACCATGTCCCATATCTTCCATGGTCAAAAGTGAGCGTGGACGTGGTGCAGGCATATGAATGCCATGTGTCATAGGATTTAGTTCATTGTGCAGTGTACCAATCGCATAGCCTGAACGGTCAATTGACTCAGCTTCAATTTGATAATGTCCGCCTTTTGGCTCCACAATCACATCATAAGTTTCAGCTGTGCCAATACGAAACTCATCCACAGCAACAGGTTTTACAGGCTGACCATCAGCACTGACCACAGTCATTTTCAAGTTAGGAATACGGACATCGTAGAAAGACATCGCAGATGCATTCACAAAACGTAGGCGAATTTTTTCATTCGGTTTAAACATTCCTGTCCAATTTTGTTCAGGTGTTTTGCCATTAATGAGGAAGGTATAACCTGTAACATCCGACATGTCGGTTTTTAGCATACGCATCTGATTCCACATTTTGCGGTCAGACCATGTCGCTTTTATGCCATCACGTTTAACCTGCTTCCAAACATCACCCAAGGTTTCACGCTGATCTTGATAATATTCAGCTGAAATTTTAAGATCTTTCTGAATTTGATCACTGGTTTTTTCATGAAAATCTGACAACATCACCACATAGTCACGTTCAGCTTTTTCATGTGCTGCCAATGGTGTTTTACCTTTTGGATAAATCACAAAAGAACCATATAAGCCGTCCTGTTCCTGTCCTTTAGAATGAGCGTGATACCAATAAGTCCCGCTTTGGCGAATCTTGAATTTATAAACATACTCGCTTTGAGGCTTAATACCGTTAAAACCATTAAATCCCGGTACACCATCCATAATGCCCGGCAACAACAGTCCGTGCCAATGAATAGAAGAATCTTGGTTTTTTAAATTATTTTTCACGCGAATGATGGCTTCATCACCCTCTTCAAACTCAAGCAAAGGCGCAGGAAATTGACCATTTACGGTAATGCGCTTTACAGGCTTTCCAGTTGGGCTGACCACTGCTTCATCAATAACAAGCTGATATTCACGCACTTCGGCAAAAACCAAAGGCGACGATGCAAAACAAATACCTGCTAATAGGTACGAACTAATTTTATGAGACATAACTTAACCTTAATTTTTGAAAAATAAATAAATTTTAAAAAAAATGGTTAAGTTTTAGGAGGACGTGAAATTTCTTGCCAATACCCATTTAGATATTGGTTGGGGTAATAAAAATTAGGCTGATCTATAGAATAGAAGGTATCTAGGGGATCTAGCGAGCTTTGCAAAGAATGAAGACATGAGATCTGTGTCTGGCAGGATAAGCTAGAACATTCCTGACACTTTTTGTGATCTATATTCTGATTAAGAGCTAAATGATTATGGCAATCGGTATTCGTCTGTACTTCGTGATTAATACCATGTTGAGTGACTTGCTGTGCTTGATCTAAACAATGATCTTGGCTCATTTCAGTTTGCATATTGATATGCATTATCTTTACTGATGCAACAGACACACTACTCCATCCTATGGCAAAAACCATAAGAAAACAAAACCAAAGTTTTTTGGAGAGATGAGTCAACACGAATGCTATCTAGGAATAGAATTTAATCCAAAATATCTTAACGGAATTTCAAATATTTACAACCCAATATAATTTAGTAGTTTCTCTAAAATTAACATAATACACGTTATGCGAAATTAGAAAAATGAGTTTATTGCACTGATATTTATCTGTTTTTTAAATTTTAGACCTGGGTTGGTGCCCAGGTTTTTTTATTGCGTATAACAGCCATGATGTTAAATAGTTCTCTTTTTAGATAAATATTCATGTTTTCAATACATGCTAATTAGAGATTTTGAACTCAAGCAATTCTATAAAATTTTAACTTATGTGTACCTCTACTTTTAACTTCGGTTATTTATGGGAGGATTACCGGTGGCCTAACTTAAATAAAAAGTCTCCGACAAACCCGGTACGGTTCACTATCTATTGTTATTCTTACCTGAAATTGATGTGAGCTTATAGAGACAAGGTAAATTTGCAAAAGTGCCGGCTATTCAGTGTTCATTGAATGTTTAATTTAATTTATTAAGCTTGACCTTGGAGTGGCTCTAAGCCTTATACTTGGTACAAATTTTTCGATTGTTATGATGATGCGTTCTACTACATGGATTACAGTCTTGGTTGGATTGTTCATGTTCCAAAGCTTTTGGAATGTGGCGGCGGCCTTTTGTGTCCATGAACAACAGCCTCAATCACAGCAGAGTTATCATTTTGGTCATCACCAAAATACCTTGTGTGCCAGCGATAGTCGTCAACACGATCATAATGGACAGTCAGAAAACATAAAAACATTCAGTAGCGATTTAGAAATCGGTGAAGATCATCAAGATCATCTACCATCGATGACGCATTTGATTGTACAAAATGAAAAAGTAGATGTGTTTCATCCAAGCTCTGAAGTTAAAGTGAATCCACAATTTCATTGGAAAAACAGCTATCAGGCTCCTGACCTGTTTCAACAAAGCCCACCTCCCGAATTTTCCCCGCTCATGGTGGGGTAGCCTAAAACATTCCCACCACTTTTATTATTTAAATAAGTGGGAAAAATCATGTCTTCACAATCAATTATACTCTTGCGTCATAGCTTGGTTGCTTGTATATGTGCAGCGGCTATGCAATATAGCTATGCTGAAAACGTTACCAGCTTTGAATCCGCTTTAGCAAAAGTACAAAGTTACCAGACTCAAGACAAGCTGTGGCAACAAGTTCAGCAAATATCTGAATTGAATATTCAGCAAAGTCGGTTATGGCAGAATCCAAGTATAAGTTTAGAACAGTCTGGCTTTGGCTCAGGTCAAGAACAGGAATTCAATGTTGGCGTTAGTCAACCTCTAGATCTATTTGGTCAGCGTAAGCTGAACCGGGTGATTGCCAATACCTCGAATCAACAAATCCAATTGCAACAGCAATTATGGAAGGCACAAAGCCAACTGATTGTTAAATTTGCATGGTCGCAATTTGCACTTGCTGAGGTTGAGCAGTCTGCTTATTCAGTACAGTTAAAAACAAGTAAAGCCAATCTGGACAGTGCCCAGAAACGCTATCAGGCAGGCAGTATTGCCCTGGTTGATTTTGAGCGTACCCAAATTGAAGCGCTAGAAATCCAACGACTTTATCAGCAAGCGATGCTGAATAAACAAGCTGCCGGTCGTCAGCTGTCTAATTTGTGGGGGGGAGAAACATCTTCACATCTTCAATTGAATAAAACCGCTATCCCTTGGCCAGAGCAAAGTCTCCAAACTGTGCAACGGTATATTGCTGAAGGGTGGCTAGAAAAATTCTATGCCTTGAACATTCAGCAATCGGATCATCAAATTGAAAATTTAAGAATTCAGGCACGTCCCAATCCGACTTTAAATGTAGGCATGAAACGTAGCAAAACCCCTAATGAAAGCAACGATACGACTTTGGCAATCGGCGTGGCTATTCCACTGAATATTTTCAACCGCCAGCAATATGCGATCCCGATGGTCCAGCAACAGCAAATATTGCTGAACCAACAGCAGCAGCGTGAGCTGAAGCAACAAATACTCAATATTGCCAACAGCATGCATCAGCTCAAAGGTTTACGTAGCCAGTTCGATGCCACAACAGCACAAGTTACTTTGGCGACCAAAGTTCAGAGCCGTACTTTACAAGGGTTTCAGGCAGGGAAACTGTCCATTACCGACGTTCAACAAGCAACCACCCAACTGCAGAATCTTCGATTGGGTCAATTACAAATTCTACGTCAAGCTTGGCAAACTGCCCTCGCAGCTGAGGCACTCAGTATTGGCACAAGTTATGAAGAAATTAGCCGTTCGGATGCCTATACACAACTGAATAAAAAGGCAGTCGAAGCATCGCAAAATTTAATCAATGGGGGAGCACGATAAAATGAACGCCAAGCAAAACGGAAAAATATCCCAGTCTCTCATGATTGCAATTTTGATTCTGATTACGGTCTTGGTCAGTCTGGTTATTTGGTTAAGTTCAAAAAAAACTGAATCTGAGGGGCATGGTCATGATGAGGGAAATGCCGAACATTCTGATGAAGATAGTTCTGAAGAAGGACATGCTGAAGAAGGCGAAATACAACTGACCAGCCAACAAATGGTTGAACAAGGTTTAAAAGTTGCTGTTGCATCCACAGGATTGGTTGAAAAGCTGACAACCCTGCCAGGTAAATTGGTGGTGAATACCGATCAACAAGCGCATATATCGCCTAATTTTAGTGGTCATGTCGAGCAGGTCAATGTGGCTTTAGGACAGAGCGTGCAAAAAGGACAAACGCTGGCTGTACTAATCGTGCCTGAACTGATCGACCAACAGGCAAATCTGCGTATGGCACAGGTGAATCTGGATTTGGCCCGTAAAGATTACCAGCGCGAACAGCAACTCTGGTCACAGGGGATTTCTGCCAAACAGGATTACCAGCGTGCCGAAAATGCCTACCGTCAAGCGCAGATTACTGTCCAGTCCTCACAAGCACGTTTAAATGCATTAGGTGCAAGTGGCAATAACAATGGGCGTTTTCTGATTAAAGCACCGATCTCTGGGGTGATCAGTCAAAAAGATATTGTGGTCGGTGAAAATGTGCAACTGGCTAATCAGCTCTTTGTCATTGAACAGCTGAAAGATTTATGGCTTGAGTTTAATTTGCCGAATCAATTCTCAGGTCAACTGCAAGCCGGGCAAAAAATTGACTTTAAAGTGAATGATTCAGATCAAATCTATAAAGCTACTGTACAAAGCTTAACCTCTCAGGCAGATGTACAAACAGGGCGTCTGGTGGTGCGCGCAAAACTCGATGCGCAAGCTACTGAGTTGCGTTCTAATGTGTTAGTGAGAGTGTTGATTCCGGAAGCTACAGCAAAATCAGCCCTTCGGATTCAAAAGTCTGCGCTGCAAAGTATTGAAGGTGAAGACAGTATTTTCATCGTAGATTCAGAACAAAAAGGTCAAGTCCACTTAAAAGCACAGAAAGTGCAATTGGGGCAGGCTTCAAGTGATGGACAATGGCTTGAAGTGATTTCTGGGCTGACTGAAGGGCAGAAGTATATCGCTCAAGGCAGTTTCTTGTTGAAATCTGAATTAGAAAAAGACGAGGCAGGCCATGAACATTAATTCTGATCTGCCAAAACCAGAAGGTTTATTCGAACGAATCATTCAGTTTTCCATACAAAATGCGATTTGGGTGTTGCTCTTTGTCTGTACCTGGATTGCGGTCGGGGTGTATAGCTATCAGAAACTCCCGATTGATGCTGTACCCGATATTACCAATACCCAAGTCCAGATTAATACTCAAGCCAAGGGTTTTACTGCGCTTGAAGTCGAACAGCGGATTACCTATCCCATTGAAAATGCCATGGCTGGCATTCCGGATCTGGAGCTTACCCGTTCCATATCCCGTTATGGACTCTCTCAAGTCACCATTGTCTTTAAAGATGGGACTGATATTTATTGGGCCCGTCAGCAGATTAACCAACGGATACAGGAGGCGCAATCTGAGTTGCCTGCACAAATCGCACCGACGATGTCCCCCGTTTCTACGGGTCTCGGTGAGATTTATCAATGGGTACTGAAGGCAGATCCGAATGCGAAAAAGCCGGATGGAACTGCATACACGCCGATGGATTTGCGTGAGATTCAGGACTGGATTGTGCGTCCTCAACTGCAACGTGTTAAGGGAGTTGCAGAGGTCAACAGTATTGGTGGTTTTGAAAAAACCTATGTGGTCTCTCCCGATTTAAACCGGATGCAGCAACTGAATATCTCATTAGAACAACTGCAACAGGCTTTAGCGCAAAATAATGAGAACCGAGGTGCAGGTTATATTGAAGACAATGGTCAGCAACTGACGGTACGTGTACCGGGTACATTCAATGGGCTTTCTGATATTGAGAACACCATGCTGGGTAGCCCAAATGGCAGCCCAATTCGGGTTGGTGATATTGCGCAAGTCTCTATTGGGCATGATTTAAGAACCGGTGGGGCAACCTATAACGGCAAAGAAACCGTTTTAGGGATTGCCATGATGGCGATGGGTGGAAATAGCCGGACTGTTTCTAAAGCTGTGGATGCCAAGCTTCAAGATATTCAGAATAGTTTGCCTAAAGGGGTAGTGATTGAACCGGTGTACGACCGTACTACCTTGGTTGAGAAGGCGATTAAAACCGTTCAGAAAAACTTGGTAGAGGGAGCAATCCTGGTCATCATCATTCTGTTCCTGTTTTTAGGGAATATCCGTGCTGCCTTGATTACTGCCTGTGTCATTCCACTCTCTATGCTGTTTACCTTAACCGGGATGGCACAGAAAAATATCAGTGCCAATCTGATGAGTTTAGGTGCACTCGATTTCGGCATCATTGTCGATGGTGCTGTGGTGATTGTCGAAAACTGTATCCGGCGTTTAGCCCATACACAGCAACTGTTAAAACGACCTCTCACACAAAGTGAACGCTTTAAGGAAGTTTTTCTGGCTGCCCGCCAAGCACGTCGTCCTCTTATTTTTGGTCAGCTTATTATTTTGGTGGTGTATTTGCCGATTTTTGCTTTAAGTGGTGTAGAAGCAAAACTATTTCATCCGATGGCTTTAACCGTTGTTCTCGCACTGGTGGCAGCTATTATTTTATCGATCACCTTTGTGCCCGCTGCAGTTGCTTTATGGGTTAAAGGGGAGATCAAAGAAACGGAAAGCCGTTGGATGATCTGGCTCAAAACCCGATATCAACAGATATTGGATGGAGCCTATCATTACAAAGCGGTGGTTTTAACTTTTGCCATTTGTCTCCTGGTCATTACGGGTCTGCTCAGCACGAAGATTGGCAGTGAGTTTGCACCCCAGCTGAGTGAAGGTGATTTTGCGGTACAGCAATTACGTTCTCCAAGCACAGGCTTGGAAGAGTCTTTACGTATTCAGGAAAATACCGAAAAGCTTTTACTGAAAAACTTTCCCGAAATTAAAGCTATATTTGCCCGTACCGGGACTGCTGAAGTGGCGACAGATGTGATGCCACCGAATATTTCCGATGGTTATATCATGCTGAAACCACGTGAGGAATGGCCAGATTCAAAAGAAAGCCTAGATGCACTTCGAACCCGAATGGAAGCTTATCTTGCGACAATTCCCGGCAATAACAGTGAGTTTTCTCAGCCTATTGAGCTACGTTTTAATGAACTGATTTCAGGTATACGCAGTGATGTGGGGGTGAAGGTTTTTGGTGATGACATGCAGGTTTTGAATACTGAGGCTGCAAAAATCGCGAAAATCATTCAGCAAGTCGCAGGTAGCAGTGCGGTGAAAGTTGAACAAACTTCGGGTCTGCCTTTACTCAATGTAGAGATTGATAAAGCTTTAGCTGCCCAGTATGGCTTGAGTGTGAAATCTATTCAGGATGTGGTGGCTGCAAGTATTGGTGGACAAAGCGTGGGAGAGATTTTAGAAGGCGATCGTCGTTTTGATTTTGTTATCCGTCTTGGAGAGCAAGACCGTAGTGTCGCATCTGTTTCCCAGTTACCTATTCAGCTTCCAAATGGTGGCAGTATTTTATTGTCGGATGTCGCGCAAGTCTCGACCATTGAAGGAATCAACCAAGTCAGTCGAGAAAATGGTAAACGCCGAGTTGTGGTTACAACGAATGTTGAAGGGCGTGATTTAGGGTCTTTTGTTTCTGATGTACAGACACAGCTCAAAGCATACACTTTGCCAAGTGGTTATTGGATAGAATATGGCGGTCAGTTTGAAAATTTGGCTTCAGCCAAAGCACGGATGCAAATCGTGATTCCACTGGCTTTAATCACTATCTTTATTTTACTGATGGCGGTCTTTCACAATGTCAAAGAAAGTCTATTGGTCTTTACCGGGGTACCCTTTGCCTTGACCGGTGGTGTGCTGTTCCTTTGGCTAAGGGATATTCCATTATCGATGTCAGCTGGAATTGGCTTTATTGCCTTATCTGGTGTTGCAGTCCTCAATGGACTGGTAATGCTGACCTTTATTAAGGAATTAAGGGACAAATATCCAGTGCATAAAGCCGTGTGGCAAGGGGCTATTTTGCGCTTAAGACCAGTGTTGATGACAGCTTGTGTGGCTTCACTGGGTTTTGTACCAATGGCGCTGGCAACCGGAACAGGGGCTGAGGTTCAACGGCCACTGGCAACCGTAGTGATTGGCGGGATTATCTCTTCAACATTACTAACTTTGGTGCTGTTACCCGTGCTTTATCGTTGGATAAATGAAAAGAAAGTTTCTTAATCCAATAGATTAGTCGATTTACAGCAGAGATATTGGCTGTTATCCAATATCTCTGCTCATCATAAATAGAATAAGGAAAATATTTTATGTCAGAACATCATGATCATAGCCATGCGGTTGTTACTGAAGAAAATAGTAAGAAGTTAATGGTTGCCTTAGGTTTAACGACTACTTTTTTAATAGTAGAAGTTGTCGCTGCTTTTATTACCCAAAGTTTGGCTTTGTTATCTGATGCAGCTCATATGTTTACTGATGTAGCCGCTTTAGCTATTGCTCTTGCCGCTATCAAAATTGGTAAAAAAGCCGCAGATGATAAAAGAACTTTTGGCTATCAGCGATTTGAAATTTTAGCGGCTCTGTTTAATGCGGTGATGCTTTTTGTGGTAGCAATATATATTGTATATGAAGCTTATCAACGTTTTACGAATCCTGCTGAAATTCAAAGTGTTGGAATGATGATTGTCGCGGTCATTGGTTTGGTCATAAATTTGATTTCAATGAAAATCCTTTCTGCTAGTGCTGAAGGAAGTCTAAATATAAAAGGTGCATATTTAGAAGTTCTTAGTGATGCTCTAGGATCGATAGGCGTGATTATCGGAGGAATAGTTATTTATTTTACCCAGTGGATGTGGGTTGATACCGTAATCGCTGTGTTAATTGGCTTCTGGGTCTTACCTCGAACTTGGATTTTATTAAAACAAAGTATTCATATTCTGCTTGAAGGAGTTCCTGATGAGATTGATATTGAGTCGTTAAGAAATGATTTATTGAAGCTAGAGGGCGTTGAAGGGATTCATCAGTTGAAAGTCTGGGCTATATCCTCAAGAAATATTCATTTAACTGCTCATTTGGTTGCTCCGAATAGCAATACAGATCAACTCTATCAAAAGGCCTTAGAAGTTCTAAAACATAATCATAATATTACTGAAATTACGTTACAAATAGAAAATACGAAATGTAATACATTGAACCAACATAAACACTAATTTGGACTTTAGTCTTCATATAGATGTTTTGTGTAACTTTAAAGTATACCCTAAAGTTACACTGTGAAAGCTGTAAAATACATGTCTCATTTAAATGAAATTCATACATACGTTACATGTAACTTTTAAGATTAAGATTCATTAGTTACAATAAGCAGAAATAGTCATCTAGTAGATAACAATATGAAAGGTCATAAAGTTGGATATGTCAGAGTCAGCTCTATTGACCAAAATATTGGACGCCAACTTGAGGGAATTGAAGTAGACCGATTATTTGTCGATAAAGCTTCAGGAAAAAATACAGCCCGTCCTAAATTTCAGGAAATGCTCAGCTATGTCCGTGAAGGTGACATGATTGTTGTGCACTCTATGGATCGCTTCGCTAGGAGTCTTAAAGATTTAGTGACTGAGGTTGATCAGCTTGTAAAAAGGGGAGTGGCTATTCAGTTTGTGAAAGAGAATATTACATTTACGGCTCAGGCCACCCCGATGGATAATTTGATGTTGCAACTTGCAGATTATTGGATAAATCAGCCACTAATTCCTGTAAGCAGTTTACCAGTCACTCCTATTGCTAGTAGACCACTTTCAATTGAAACTAGGTATTTCACTCACTGGGTATATTAATGTTAATGGATTTGATGTTAATGAAATAAAGCCGAAACGCTGATAAAACTCCATCGCTTTTTTATCTTTAGCATGTATTACAACAAAATTAACACCAATAATTTGAGCAACTGTTGAAACTTGTTTAAGAGCATGGGCTAAAAGCACTTTCCCAATTCCTCGCCCCTGAACGGTTTGATCAACGGCAAAGCGACCTACAACTACACAAGGGAGCGGATAACGAGGTAATCGTTTAGTAAGCACAGTATCAACTACATCAAATCCTATGGATGTGCTGGATAAACAATAAAACCCTCTCACTTGTAGATCATCATCAATAGCAACATACGTTTTACTTGTTCCTGATTTCTGATGTTGGGATGCATACTGTTTTATGAATTTATTTAAATCATCTTGCCCGCAATTAAATGATTTTTTCTGATGATGGGCTTGTAAAACCTCAATTTTCATCTAATAAACTCATTAATTTTTTCATCTCATCATTTGCAGGGCGTGGGTTCTCAAGTATGTTCATTAACATATCTCGATCAGCATTATTTACTTTTAACTCATAATTAGATTTAAGTAATTCTTTTGCTCTTTCAAATGAGGATTGAAGCATAAAGGAACTTACACTGAGTCCCAATAAATTCGCAGCTTGTTCAATTACATTTTTTGCATCTACTGTTGAACGAATATTAATTCGTTCCGTTGCTAAGTTAGTCATATCCCACCCAACAAGTACATCAATTTGATGTACAAATTATAGCAGATTAAGATTGTGCTTCAAGATTCAAATTTGGATATTTTGTTTTGAATTATTTGAATAGAAAATCAATGGCCTACTACTATCCAAAATGAGTGGCAGGATTTGAATAAGAATAACTGGTAGGTTTACATAAGAATACTCAGCAACTTATGGGGGCTTTTGCCCAATTTGAACGAGAGATTATTTTAGAGCGCCAAAAAGAAGGGATTAAGATTGCAGCGGCTCAAGGTAAATATAAAGGTCGAGTCCATAAGTTAAATCAAGAGCAGGCTGAAGCTTTACGACACGCCTGGAAAGAAGGGAAATATCCATCGAAAGTCGATTTAGCTAAAGCTTTTGGTATTAGCAGACAGGCTGTCTATCGCTATTTGAAAAATGAAAATGTCATCGATAGACTTTATATTTGAAGCAACAGAAGACCTAAAGGGCTTTACTGGTATCCATTGATTGTTCAGCAACATTAAATAAAACCGTGGAACATTGATCAAAGAATAGGCGTGGAACGTGAACAATCATAAAAAAAGCCCATTCGAGGGTGAGTGGGCTATAAAACTGAAATCAACACATTGAATTATAACACAATTTAAAAAGTATTGCGTATAAGGTGTATTATGTTAATTTTAGTAGAACTAATAAATCTATATATTTGAAAATGTCATTTTACTCAATTAAATACTCTTCAGATATTTCACACTGTTCAACAAAAAAATGATCATGTGAAACTAAAATTACAGCGCCCTGATATTGGCTAATAGCCTGCGATAGAAGCTCTCTAGACTCAATATCTAAATGATTTTCTGGTTCATCAAGCAATAATAAATCAATACCATCAGGATAGTGACTCATTGCTAATAATGCGACTTTCAATTTTTCACCACCACTCAGTTCTGATAGTTTTAATAAAGCTTTTTCACGACGAATACGTAACTGACCTAACAAATTTCTCCACTCAACTTCAGTAAGATTGGAGTTATAAAGTGCAAGGTTTTCGATTACGGATAAATCATTATTTAATAAACTAAAGTTTTGATCTAAATACAAACATGTTCCACTAAAGAAAATATCATCACGTTGATGGGTAGAAATCAATTTCAATAAGGTTGATTTACCAATTCCATTAGCACCTTTAAGATGGATTTTTTCGCCAGCTTTCAATGCAAAATTAATTTTATTTGTTGCTGTATGGGGTAGCTTTAAATCATGAATTCTTAAAATCTCTCCTTGCTTCGTACTCTGTAAGTGGAATTCAAACTTCTGAGCTTTGATTTTTTCTACAATGGTCTGCCTATTAATCAGACTATTTTTCAAATCATCAGTTTGTCGAGTTTGTTGGGCACGTAGCTTACCTAAGCTTTGTCCAGCATTTTCCTTTTTGAAATCTAGAAAAATCTTTGCTTGAGAATTAGAATCACGAAGTTCATTGCCTTTAGATTGACGTTTATTCGCTTTCATTAAGCTATCATGTTGCCGTTGTTTTAACTGCTTTAATTCTTTTTTCTCATTATTAATAGACTGAGTTAATGCATCCATGTGTAGCTGATGCTGTTGAATGTAATGCTCATAATTACCTTTGTAGTGTTGTAAGCCTAATTCAGTTAAAGCATAAATATGTTGGACTTGATTGAGTAATTGGCGATCATGACTAATCAGGCATACACCACTAGGGTGTGCCAAAATACTCTCAATTAACCATTGTCTAGATGTTGAGTCTAAATGGTTGCTTGGTTCATCTAAAAGTAGATAGTGATCCTTTTTTAAAAACAAACGACATAAAGCCAGCTTTGTTTTTTGTCCTTCACTCAGTTTTTCTGTTGGAAAGTTCAAATCCGTAGGTAAGTCAGCATTTTCAAGTATATTTTGCCATTTTTGTGGTAAATCCCAGGTATTTTCAACTAACTCATAATCATCAAAACTAGCTGTATTGTTCTCTATACGCCGAAAAGCATGATGTAAATGATCTACCTCTAATGCTTGTGCAATATTTTCAGCATTAAGGCGTTCTAATTGTGCCAAATAATCATGTTGGATATTCCATGAAACTTGACCACTATAATGAATATCTAAAGCTTGGCTTTGATCTAATATTCTGAACAATAGGGATTTACCTAAACCATTACGTCCAATTAATGCAGAAACCTGTCCTGATAAAAGCGTAATGTTTAGCTGATCAAACATTTTCTGTGTAGAAAATTCTAAATTTAAGTTTGAAGCAATACATGCATGTTGCATAAAAAATTCCTCATGTAGAGGATATGCAAAATAGTGAAGATTAACTTATAAAAAACAATATATTATTTAGGATATAAAGTAGAGACCAAGAATATATAGCCACAAGTAGAATCTATTTTGCACATCAAAAGTTTAAAAATAATGATGAGAAAATGACTTACTTCATTGGCGTTACTCTTGGGAGGATGATTTGAATAAGGTTATTTTATAATGATAAGACAATCTGTCAAGCTTGTACTAAAGCTTCTAAAAGTTATTTAACATAATGGCTGTTATGCGAAGTCGACTTGTAATGCAATTTGCATTACAATATTCCTAGTACATTAAATACTTGGGAAATATGATGGCTACTGTTAACTTCAGGATCGATGAAGCCCTTAAAGAAAAATCTTATTCAATCCTTAAAGAGCAAGGTATTGCACCTACTGATTTCTTCACTAGTATTCTTGAGTATGTTGCTACGACTGGGAAACTGCCTGTCAAAAAAGCTTTGCTTTCGGAAGAAGATGAAGAATTATTAGCTCTTGTCCGTAAGCGCATTAATGATCCTAAAGAGATGTTTGAGGAAGTCACATTAGATGACTTATAAGCTTTTACGTCACAAGGACTTTACAGCAGAATGGGAAAACTCCCTGTTGCTATACGAGATCAATTTAAAAAGAAACTAGCCAAAGTCATAGAGCAGCCACATATTCCAAAGAATATGCTTAGAGGCGATCTTGCAGGTTGCTATAAAATCAAATTATTAAAAGCTGGTGTCCGACTTGTCTATCAAGTTAAAGATGATCAGGTAGTTATCCTGCTCATTACCGTCGGAAAACGAGCTGATAGCATAGTTTATGACGAAGCGAAAAAGCGAATTAAAGACTAAAAATGGGAGCTTAAAGCTCCCATTTTTGGCTTCGTATAAGGTGTATTATGTTAATTTTAGGAAAGGCTCTAGACTAGCAGAATGATTATGTTAGTCTAGAGCATATAATTAACATTATTGAAGTATTTTACATGGCAATTTTTCGACATTCTTCTGCACACTGACGGCAAGCCTCAGCACATTTTTTACAATGATCATGTGAATGTTTTTCACACTCTTCCGCACAATATTCACAGATCTTAGCACAAAGCTCACAAATCTCTTTGAGGAAAGGTGAGTTATGTTGTTGCATACGCACACATAACTGACAAATATCTGCACATTCTAGACAACGTTGAATACATTCACGCATCATCTCTAAATCTTTTTCTTTTAAACAAGAAGTTGCACATTCAGTACAAATAAGTGAACAGTTTGTACATGCAGAAATACACTTTGAAAATTCCGTATTAATCATTTTTTACTCTCAACTTATATAATCAAAGAAATAATTAAAACATAATTTTTTTCTACTAATTATTTTAAATTATTAGTAAATGTAATACATAATGTTAATTTATATGAATAATGTTAATTTTAACTAAATCTTATTTATATTCCAAATTATTAAAAAACAGTTTTTAATTAGGATAGATGATCAAGTATCAAAAGCAGCTATTCTTAAAATAACTGCAATAATTTTATCACTTTAAAAATAGATTTTCCCTCTATTTAACATAATGGTGGTTATACGCAATACACTTGTATATTAATATAAAAATCAATATCTTAAAAATTTACACCAAACCCTAAAATCCATAAAAAGCCGATTTTGAAACAAGTCGGCTTTTTTATG
>NZ_VPBI01000034.1:0-16038 GCF_013418795.1 Acinetobacter sp. YH12120
GTTCCTGCTTCAGCTTGCTTCAAGATACTCATGATCAAGCTGTCTGAATACTTAGATGTTTTCATAGAAAATCTCCTTAAATCAAGGTTATTCGATTTTCTACTTTTAAACTCAATTATTTTTAGGGAGGATTACCATCAAAAATATCTATAAAGCATAACAATCTACCTATTAAACACTGATTTTTTTTGATTAAATTTATTTAACAAACGTTATATTAATCCCGGTTTGTAAATGACTAGCTAGTCTTTCTACATCCCAATTAGTGAGGCGAATACAACCATGAGAATACGTTTTAGAGATTAATGATGGACTCGGTGTTCCATGAATTCCAAAGGAAGGTTTTGACAGTCCTATCCATACCGTTCCCACAGGATTGTTAGGTCCAGGTGGCAATAGTAATGGCTTTAAATTATTACCTTGAATAAAGTTTTTAGGATTATAAGAATAAAATGGATGCTTATTAATAGTCACAATTTTATATTGACCTGTTGGTGAAGGATTTTCTTCACTCCCAATCGTGGCTGGGAAAGCCGCTATCATTTTATTTTCTTGATTAAATAGAATCAGCTGACGCATTCCTTTATGGGCAACTAAGTAAGAAACTCCTTTTGGTAAGTTATTCTTCACATTAGCAACAATTATTTTTTCTCCTACTATTTTAAAGGTCGCTTTAGGATTAATTTGTTGTAAAAATAATTCATCCATATGAAATTTTTCTGCCAGCATTTCAGACACACGTAGGTAATGGAGCCGTTGCATTTTGGCCTGATCTGCATAATCTGTAGGGATACTTTGTACATAGTTTTGTTGAATATCTTTATAAGTTAATGTGTATTCAACAAATACAGGTTCTATATTTCTTTCTTTATTTAAGCTCTCCCAGGTTTCTTGATTTAATTTCCCTGTTACTTTTAAGCCATTCATGATTTGATAGGCTGAAATCGCTTTGATTGTATTTAAATTTAGCCTCGCATCAATTGGTCCAGGTGATGCAAAATTTCGACTTAATAAAACTTGGGTTTTTGCATAAAGGAGTGATTGTTCATGTGGATAATCATTATCAATCCATTCTGCTGAGTTAATATTTTCTTTAAGCCATATTTGTTTATTTTGTTGACTAAAATTTAATAAATTTAACGCATTTGAATCATTTACTTCCAATGTTTGAATTTGAGTATTTCCCCATACCAAAGAACAACTACCCATTAAAACCAATAAAATACCTAACTGACCTAGTCGCTTCATAAGCTCAAAAAAATTATATTTACTAATGAAAATTTAACATAAAATTAGGGTGTGTTGACACTTTTAGCTTAAAAAAATAGCGAAGTAGTAAAATCAAATCACCAAACCCAATTTTACTATTCGCTATGCCTCGTACCATGCTGACAGATCAACACTGGCAAAAGTTGAAAGTTATTCTGCGTAATTTATCCATTCACCACAACTCAAATTTACGCAATTTTATTGAAGCTATTCTCTATAGAATTAGAACAGGCTGTCCGTGGCGAGATATTCCTTCTTGTTTTGGTCATTCAAACTCTATTTTCAAACGTTTTAATCGTTGGTCAAGCAGCGGTAAGTTACGTAGATTATTCAAATTACTAGCCTCATGCCCCGATATGGAATGGATTTTTATTGATGGCTCTCATGTACGTGCTCATCAACATTCTGCCGGCATAGCGAATCAATCTATTTCTAAAAGTGTAGGAGGAAACTCCTCAAAAATACATTTGATTGTTGATGCACATGGCAATCCTATTGATTTCATGATTACCGATGGAACCACACATGATGTTAAAGTTGCGCCTGATTTAATATCAACATTAGATTTAAAAGAGACAAAAGTGGTATGTGCAGATAAAGGCTATGATTCAGAACCACTGCGTGAACAGATCAGGAAAACAGGGACTAAAGCGAATATACCAAAAAAAACGAATAGCCAATCGAACAATGACCATATGGACTGGTTGAATAGCCACCAAAATTCTAGACACACATAATCATCTTTTGATGGGCCTTTTCATAATCTAATGGAGAACGCTGACCATTGGAACCATGTCTGCGTTTTGAATTGTAGAACATCTCAATATATTCAAAGATATCCGACCTTGCTTCAGTCCTGGTCGCATAGATTTTCTTTTTAATTCGTTCCCGCTTTAATAGCTGGAAGAAGCTTTCTGCAACAGCATTGTCATGGCTTGAGCAGTATACTGCGCAAGTCGTCTACTCATACTACTTTCAAGATTATGATGCTTGAGAAATGACGCATCTAAAACCAGATCTGCCGTGATTCTGGATTTCATAGACCAGCCAACAACAAGACGTGAAAACAGGTCAATCACAACTGCGAGATATAGCCACCCTTCATGAGTGCGGATATAAGGGTGAGTAGACCAAGGGAATTTCACCCTTAGCCCCTCGCAGAACCGGACATGAACCTCTCAGCTCATCCGGCTCCCATTATCCAACCGATGGTAAACATCCCATTTTCCAGTGCACAAAGGCATTTGGAAAATCACGCGCAAGTCGCCCTAAGGCATATCTAGCCCGTCTTTTATGACGGGCCAAGTTTTTATACTTACGCCTCATCCAGCGTATAAGATAAGCATTCATGTGTTGCCAGATCGCTGACATTGCTGAACAATGAATCGACCATAGTATTGCTGCCAACCTTGAAGAATTGGATTGAATATTGCAGATAAATCACTTAATTCGCGATTACACATCAGATGTAGATGCCATTTCCGAATAGTCTGTCGCATTGCTTTAAGTGCATCACGACTGACTGCAGGAGAGAAATTTACATAAACTCTTTTATACTTGTCCACAGCCTTACGGGGCCTAAACGTGTACCCGAGAAAAGTAAATTGAACATCGGGATATGCTTTACGACGATTAATATCTTGGCAATAAACAATCTTTGTCTTGTCTGGATGCAATTCGAGACCACATTCACGAAATCGTGCATCGATCTTTTGTAAAACAAGTTTGGCTTGAGATAAACTCCGACAATGAATTACGCCATCATCTGCATAACGGCAGAACCGTACACTTTGAAGATGTTTCGTAATCCACATATCAAAAGCATAATGCATAAATAAATTAGCCAATAAAGGACTCACAACACCACCTTGTGGTGTGCCGCGATTCCTTTCTAAAAGATGGCCATTTATGTGTTGCATTGGTGCTTTTAACCAACGTTGCACATATAAAAGAATCCATGGAATTTCACAGTGTTTCTTGAGTGCACGCATTAGTAAATCATGGTCGATGTTATCAAAGAGACCTTTGATATCAAATTCCACAACCCAGTCATAATCCCAACTTCGTCTCCTCACTATCGCAATTGCATCATGGGCAGAACGCCCCGGACGATATCCATATGAGTTTGGATGAAATAATGGATCAATTTTCGGCTCTAATAAGAGCTTAACTGCTGTTTGCGCGACTCGATCTGCAACTGTTGGAATACCTAGTATACGCACGCCACCTGACTTCTTTGGAATCGGAACAGCCTTAACTGGCGGTGGAAAATAACTGCCAGAACAAAGTCGATTCCATAGTTTGTATAGGTTGTTCTTTAAATGCTTTTCGAATTGCTCAATAGATTCATGATCAACGCCTGGAGCGCCACCATTCTCTTTGACTTTTTTAAATGCCTCCCAGATTAACGCTTTAGGAATGTTAAATGGTTTGGTCATAAAGTTTTGCTCCTCCTGCTTGCACAGTTGACAAATCCGTAGACCTGGATAATGCAACCCCTTCGCTCCATTACCATTACAGTAACTTCAACACTACTACGAGTTGCTCCGCCCCTTGGTGACGCATTGCTATTATCAGCCTTGCCTTTTGAGCTTGTGCCTTTCGCTTGACATCGCCACCGAAGGTTCCCGCAGTTCAACGTAAGAGCCTGAATTAGGATCGCGCTGCCTCTACGCCGGACACCGAATGGCCCGTAAGCAGGTAACGGCCAAACTAATCGCGGGGTAACTTCCATCCCCGGTTTTGATGTCATTTGAGTACTTTCGACACTTGAACGGCAGTTCACTGTTGTTCGCCTTCCTAATTCTTACCTGACATCTCTACGATGCCTTTTCCATAACGCTCACGACCGGGACTTTTGATCCAAGCCGCTTATGGTGGTTTGCTACCTGCTCCTGCAAGCCGATAGCGAGGGGCCATACCCTCATCTCTTACGCCGCTTGCTGCGGCACACTAATGTCCGTCACCCATAATTGGTTCGGCTCAGTTGGATTAAACTGTCGATTTAAGCTGTTTGCGGCAATGACAGCCGGAGTACCAGCGTAAGCTCTAGGCTTACGATAACCACGCTGTGATTTAAGACCATCTGCTTTCATCAGCCGATGTACTCGATTGATCCCGCAACTTTCGCCAACATCTTTCAAATCACAGTGAATCTTGCGATAGCCATAGACTCCGCCAGATTCCAGCCAGAACTGTTTAATCAGTCCTGAAAGCTGTTGCCGTTTCCTTGCAGTTTTACTGGTGGGTTGCTTTAACCATGCGTAATAACCACTGTGATGAACATCTAACGTTGAACATAAACGACGAACAGGCCATATGTGCTGATTGTCCTGAATAAAGGCGTACCTCATTTGGACTGGCTTGCGAAGTACACCGCGGCCTTTTTTAATATGTCCCTTTCTTCAGTAACCCGTTGCAGTTCTTTTTTTAACTTTGCTAATTCTGCGCTTGGATCATTAGATTCTATTATCTTGGGCTGCTGTGGATCATAACGTTTAATCCAGGCATACAGACTATGGGTGGTGGTTCCTAAACGTGTAGCAACCTCGGCCACACTATAACCTTTCTCAGTGACTTGTTTTACTGCTTCAATTTTGAATTCTTCAGGGTATCGTTTACTGCTCATAAGCACCTCGTTAATTAGCCATTTTATCTAACTAAAAGGTGTCTACAAAATTAGTGGCTATTCAGATATTCACCATGAAGTTATTCACCGAACGATGACGTGAATGTTCAAATTGATGTAAATTTTTTAATTTGTGTGATTCATTCTTCGGTACCTACTATAATTTTCTCAGAGATCAATCAATATGGAACTAAAGATTACTACTGTAATCTTTAGTTCAATATTGATTGAGAAAACCAATTCAATTCAAGTTGCTTTTTATGCCAGTCTACAATCCTATAAAGAAGAGAACTTAATAGTGAACCGTACCGGGTTTTTCGGAGACTTTTTTATTTAAGTTAGGCCACCTGACCTAACGGGTTAATCTTATCATAGTACATCGAGCACCATATCTGTATTCATCCGTGTAGATACTTTCCATCCAATAATTGCTCGTAAGGTAATCCTCCCATAAATAACCGAAGTTAAAAGTAGAGGTTAAGCAGCCATTGCGAAATCAATAGTTACTTGGACACTCATTCTTGTTTAACTTGGACACTTTGGTCTACTTATAAGCAAACCAAAGTGTTGTTTAACTTGGACAGGAGATCAGAGATGGATCCGTAAATTTGAACAACTCCTATAAGTGATATTCTGCTCCTCAAATGATGTTATAAACATCAATATATGGAGTATTTTATGGCACGTAGACCAAGAAGAAATCATTCAAATGATTTTAAAGCTAAGGTAGCACTTGCTGCGATTAAAGCAGAAAAAACACTTGCTGAATTGAGTGCTGAATTTGATGTTCATCAAAACCAAATTATTGACTGGAAAAATCAATTGATCTCAGCTTCCTCGCAAGCTTTCGATCAATCAAAAGCTCCATCAGAACCCCCCATTGATCTTAAAAAGTTACATGCAAAAATCGGTGAGCAGGCATTAGAAATTGATTTTTTAGAAGGTGTGTTGAAGAAACTGGGCCGCTTCAACCACAAAAGTTAATCGACGACTCACTTCAGATTTCAGTATCTAAGCAAGCTAAGCTGCTGAAAGTCTCCCGTGGTTGTTATTATTATCGCCCAAAACCTGTTAGCTCATCAGATCTGAAGCTGATGCGATGTATTGATGAATTACATATGCAATATCCTTTTGCAGGCAGTCGTATGATGCGTGATTTGTTGAATCGTCAAGGGCATCATATAGGACGACGTCATACACGTACTTTAATGAAGAAAATGGGTATTCAGGCGTTATATTGCAAACCAAATTTAAGCCAGGCTAATCAAGCTCACCGTAAATATCCATATCTGCTCAAAGGGTTGGCTATTCAGCGCAGTAATCAAGTGTGGTCTACGGATATAACGTATATCCCTATGGCAAAAGGCTTTGTTTATTTATGTGCTGTGATTGATTGGCATAGCCGCAAGGTACTTGCGCATAGGGTATCGATTAGTATGGAGGTGGGTTTTTGTATTTCGGTTTTAAATGAAGCGATTGAAAAATATGGATCACCTGAAATATTGAATACAGACCAAGGCAGTCAGTTCACCAGTGATGCATTTATTGATGTATTGAAATCAAATGGCATTCAAATCAGTATGGATGGTAAAGGTCGATGGGTAGATAATGTGATGGTTGAACGATTATGGCGGAGCGTTAAATATGAAGAGGTGTATCTCAAAGCTTATAGCAGTGTCACAGATGCGAAAAAGCAATTAAGTGCATATTTTGAGTTTTATAATTTGAAACGACCTCATTCGAGTCTAGACAAAATGACACCAAATGAGTTTTACTATGATCAGCTACCCCAACAAAACAAGGTGGCTTAACTAGAGCGGAATATCACTTATAAATACGCTTTTAGTTGTTCAAACAAGTGGGACCACCTCTATCATCACGATTCTAAAACTTTTTTACCACGTCTTTTCCTCATAGACTGACCTTTTAAATTAAACACGTGAGCACGATGAACTATGCGATCTAATAAAGCTTCACCAACAGTCTGATCCTCAAAATGGTTTAACCAAATATTTGTTTCATACTGGCTTGGGCTTTGTTGCACAAACCTATCTGTAAAGGCTTTTTCAGCGATATAATTTTCAAATGAAGAAGCCTACACACAAAATCTACCGCACAACCAATTGGCCCGCATATAACCGAGCACTCATGAGTCGCGGAAATATTGCCATTTGGTTTGATCCTGCTACGCAATGGTATGCTCCATCAAAAGGCAAACAAGGGCGAAATCAAACCTACTCCGACGCAGCTATCCAATGCTGCTTAATGATTAAATCCTTATTCCGTCTATCTTTACGTATGGTCACTGGCTTTGTGCAAAGTCTGATTAAACTTTGCGGATTAAATTGGACCGCACCAGATTACAGTACGCTTTGTAGAAGACAAAAGCATATTGATATTGCAATCAGCTACCAAAAAAGTAGCGATGGGCTGCATCTACTCGTAGACTCTACAGGCATGAAGTTTCTAGGTGAGGGCGAATGGAAACGCAAGAAACATGGAGCTGAATATCGTCGCCAATGGCGTAAACTACATATTGGTATAGATGCCAAAACCCTACAAATACGCGCTATTCAGCTCACAACCAATAATGTCAGTGATTCACAGGTGCTTGGTGATTTACTTAATTAGATTCCACAAGATGAGCAGATTGACTCTGTTTATACCGATGGAGCTTATGACACCAAGCAATGCCGTCAGGTCATTGCAGATCGGCAAGCACATGCGGTGATTCCACCTAGAAAAAATGCGAAACCATGGAAAGATACAAAGAGTAGCTCGCTAGAGCGAAATGAATTACTTCGAACAGTTAAACGTTTAGGCAGGACATTATGGAAAAAATGGTCAGGCTATCATCGCCGCAGTTTGGTGGAAACCAAGATGCATTGCATCAAATTATTAGGCGATAAATTAATGGCAAGAAGCTTTCCTAGTCAGGTGAATGAAATTCATGCACGTGTAGCAGTCCTCAACAGATTTACGGAATTAGGTCGACCACTTACCCAAGTTACGCCTTAAATTTGGCTCAATTAGGGGCGCTTTGCATTTCAAATCTTTGTGCAACAAAGCCGTCTCACTATATAAAAATACCCTTTCATTATATCTAGAGTGTTCAGCGCTTAAAAAACCATTCGTTGTTAAAACCCTTAACCCATTGTACATTTTTTGCCTTAAACCCTTATCCACCACCTGATTCAAATGTTCAATATTTAACCAAAATAATTTTGCTTCCCAGTTTTGAATTTTGTTTTCTAGCAATATTTTTACGAAGTACTTCTCAAGTGGTAGATAAAAATCAAACATATGAATTTTCATTAAAAAAATAAAAGAGGATTATAGTCCGTGGATAAGTAGTCCTCAAATAGCAATAGTTTTGATATTTGAACAAATGAAATCAAATGTCAGATTTATCTATAGCAGTTGGTCAGTTAATACGCAATGCTAGGCTAAAGAAAGAAATCAGTCAGGAAAAATTAGCTTTAATCTGTGATATAGACCGTAGCTATTTAGGGCGAATTGAGAGAGGTGAGGTAAATATCACAATAGAAAAGCTCTATGAAATTGCTATTGCTTTAGAAATAGATGCTAAGGATCTACTGCCCTAATCTAGCATCTAATTATGTCTCAATATACTTTCATATTATTGATTTTTTAAAATTTTCCTTTATTGTAATTGAGTTTTGATCACCTTTAAATCTAACTATTAAAAAGTGCCTAAATTTAATCAGTAAAGGAACTATATGGCTATTTCTCTAGACACACTGACCAATAATTCTACACGTTTTAGTAGGAGCGCAAATAGCTACACTTTTAATCAGAGGTCTAGAAAGGCCTTTTTATGCCATAGTCATATTGATGCTCAATATGTCAAAGGATTTATTCAGTTATTAAAAGATGAAAACATTGATGTTTATGTTGATTGGCAAGATAGCTCTATGCCTGAGAGTACTAATCGAGAAACAGCAGTTAAAATTCAACAGAAAATTCAAGAAGCTGATTATTTCTTTTTTCTCGCAACACCAAACTCTGTTAAATCAAGATGGTGTCCTTGGGAAATTGGTTATGCCGATGGAGTCAAAAGATATGAGTCTATTTTTATAATTCCAACTGTAGACCGTTATGGTTCTTATTATGGAAATGAATATTTGCAATTATATCAAAGAATTGACCGTTCAACTTCGGGCATCTTATGTTTCTGGAAACCAGATGAGCAATATGGAAAATATGTATCTTCTTTATAATTTAAAAAAGCAAATTGGTAAATAAATATGGCACGTAGAACTTTCATTTCATTATCAAAATGACATTTGGCGAGTTTGGAATGTTAAAAACTCTTGGGTAGTTAATGGTAGCAGAGAAGCTTATGGATTTTTTGATGGGAGCGTTATTGAAAAAAAGAAACGAGAGTCTGATGATTCACTTAAGCATTTTCTTAGAGAAGGTTTAGATAACACTTCTGTAACAAGTATTCTTGCTGGTCAATACACTCATCAAAGAAGATGGTAAGATATGAAATTGCACAAAGTATTATTAAAGGTAATGGTTTATTATCTGTTTTTATTCATCAATTAAAAGATAAAGACGGATATATTTCAAGAAAAGGAACAAATCCACTAGATGAAATGGGTGTCTATCTTGCTAACGAATCTTATTACTTAGCTGAATGGCATGATAACAAATGGATCAAATACCGAGATTTTCTCAATCCAATTACTTTAAATTCTAGATTTAGTCCAAAACCAAAGTCGAATGCAGTAGTTCGACTTTCAAGTTTTTTTAAAATGTATGACTTTTTAGATAACAATGGAAGATTATCATTATCTTCATGGATCGAAAAAGCTGCGAATCAAATGGGTAAATAATTGTGTCTGAAAATTACTATCAAATTATATTACTTGGTAATGTAGATGAAAGACTTGTAAGTATCCAAAAAAGTCTTACTAATAAATTTAATGATCTAAAGATTAATCCAAGTTTCGTCAAATTTATTCATAGTGATAATTATTCATCAAGAGACCCTAAATATCCCACTATTGCGATTTATTTTGGTGGTGACAAATCTAAGACCCTACACTTATCAAATCTTATTGATGAATCAATAGTCATCATTCCTGTAGTCAAAAGTAATGAACTAGTTCCGACAGAACTACCGGATGAAATCAGTCATATTAATGCGTTACCAATTAACGAAACAAATAATAATACAGAACGATTAGTTTCTATTATCTTTGAAAATTTTAGATTTTTAAGGAAGGAGCGAAAAGTTTTTATTAGTTATAGACGTATAGATGCACAGGGTGCTGCAGATAAATTGTATGACATTTTAGATGCAAATGGTTTTGACGTTTTTCTAGATACTCGATCAGTACCACCTGCACAGAATTTTCAAGATCAATTGTGGCATCGTATGACTGACTCAGATGCTGTAATTCTATTAGATACTCCACGTTTTAGAACAAGTAGATGGACCAAAGATGAGTTGATGTTCGCTAACGAAAATAATATTCATATTTTGCACATTCTATGGCCTCAGCAAAAGGAAGAAGGCATTGCTTCTTTTAATGAATTTATTAAGTTAGCCCCTAAAGACTTCAAAATGAAGGGCCTTAGTAGAAGTGGCATTCCATATACAGGGAAAAATATTACAAAAAAAACTCTTAAAAATATTGTAATAAAAACTGAACAACTCAGAGCAAGAGCAATCTCTCTTAGATATAAATATCTCGTTGATAACTTTTGTGATGCTGCAAGAGATGCAGGATACAATCCAAGTGTACAGATAGATCAATGGATTTCTATAGCTAATTGGAAGGAAAATGGATTAGCTGTAATACCAGCCATAGGTGTCCCTACAGCAGATAGGATCAATGACATTTATAACGCTGTATCAAACTCGAAATTCAAAAACAGTGAGAAATGGATTATTTATGATAACCGGGGAATTTTGAAGCAATGGTTAGAACACTTAGATTGGTTGGATAACCATCTCCCCATTAAAGCAGTAAATATGACTAAAGCACCTTCATTATTAGAAACTAAGTGATAAAAAATGTTAAATATTTTCCTATCAGCAAGTATTCCTCTCTCTGATCGAAAAAAATGCTTCTACGAGACGGCTGATGTCCTTGCTATTAAAGAAGCAGTTCGATCACTCGTAGAAGTAGTTATACCTAATGGTCGTATTGTTTGTGGAGGACATCCAGCTATTACTCCATTATTAGCTATGGCTACCAAAAATAGTAAAAAAGACATAAATTTTATTTCTATCTATCAATCTAATATTTTTAAGCCAGATTTTCCTGAAAGTGTCTATGATTTTATTGATTTAACCCTAATAGATGGTAATCCCGAAGAGCGTGAAGAAAGCCTTAAAATAATGAGACAAGCCATGATACAAAGTCAAAAATTTGATGCAATAGTATTAATAGGTGGAATGGAAGGTGTAATAAATGAATTAGAAATGTTTTTAGAATTTCATCCTAATGCTCAAATAATCCCTTTAGCATCTACAGGTGCAGCTTCAAGAATAGTTTATGAAAATGAAAAAAATAAACTTAATCCTAGATTTGAGTTAGATCCAAGATTTGAAAATGACTATACATATTCTAGTCTCTTCCGAAGATTATTTCGTAACCATCTTAAAAATTAAAATAAAGTAGTAATGAATTATGTATAAAAGTATTCAAGTTGAAGATTTTGATTTTTCAATCTTTTCAGATGTTAGTCCTTCAGACGTGAAAAAATACAAAGAGAGAAATAAAAATAGACTAATCAAAATTCAAGATTACTTGCTTGATAGCAAAAACACATTAAGTGTAGAAAAAATATACGAAAAACTATTTGTCGATATTAAACCTGATATATTTCTATCGCATTCACATGCCGATAAAGATGATGTTATACGCTTGGCAATTTTAATAGAAGAAGAACTAAATTTAAGTGTATTTATCGACTCTTGTATTTGGGGTGATGCATTTAAACTTTTAAGAGAAATTGATGAAGAATATTGTTTGAATGGCAGTAATTTCAATTATAAAAAACGCAATTATACAACTTCAAATGTATTTATAATTCTTAACTCAGCTTTACACAGAGTAATTTACAACTGTGAAGTATTTATTTTTTTGGGAACAGATAATTCAATCCCTATTAATGAAGCATTTAAAAGTGAAAGGTATCTTTCATCTCCGTGGATATACTCTGAACTGCAATTTGCAAAATTAGTACGTAGAACGCCTAAACCAAGAGGAATCAAATTTGAAAGTAGAGATCAAGCATTAGCTGAATCACTGGCTTTTGATAATGCTCCAAATTTTGCATATTCAATACCAGAGACAGATACTACATTGCTTAATCGAAATTTAAAAAATTGGATTGAAGATTCAAATCGCTATAGCAGTCAGGATGTTCATCCTCTAGATAGACTTTATAAGATCATTTCACATCGATAAAAATGAGGAAGTGGTTATGGCTGGTATTACTAAAAGAAAGTATATGTCTGAAAATATTAGGATATATAAACAAATGACAAATCAGCTAAATTCTATTAAAAAAATATTACCTGAGATTTACGATGGTAATATTTTATTTGATTTATATAGTAAATATTTTTCCACCACAATCCAGATGCTAAATCAAAGGTATGAATATTATAGATCAAAAGATATTTTTTTAAGATCTGTAGGAAAAAAGAAAAGATACAAGATATTAAACTCTAAAGATTTTTTCTTTAGCTCACAAAAAGTTAAACATATGCTTTCATATGGGCAAAGATTACAGCATAAACAACAATACAGTGAAGAATGTAAAACTGACTCTTTAATAAAGTTAGAACAAAAATTAAATAAAAGCCTTAGCAAAAAATTAGTAATTACAAAAAAGTGTGAACATATTCAAGATATAGAACCGATATATATTGATATTTTTATTAAAATATATCATAGATCTAACCATTTGGAAAAAATACTAATATTTAATGAGCTTAAAAAGTTTAATAGTAATAAAACAATAAATTTTTTTTATAAACTTAATGATTCAGAACATAACAATCAAATTAGAATGATGGCCTTTCAACATCTACAGAATCTAGGTAAATATGTGAAGGTGAGAAAAAAATTTAAAGGAAACAAAAAGTCATATCATATCGATAGTACTTTACCAAATTATAGTCCAGAAGAACTCGTAAAATTTCTCAATTCAAATTCAGTAGAGTCAAAGAAAAAGTACGATATTTTTATATCCCATAGTTATTTGGATAAAGATTTGGTTAAAAGCACCAAAAATGCTTTAAATCTTAAAAATTTATCATGTTATTATGATTGGACATCAGATCAGGATTTTCTAAAAAGAACTCTAATTAGTGATTACACAAAAGAAGTCCTAAAAAAGAGAATCGAACAATCTGAGATATTCCTTTTGTTACTTACTCATAATGTAATCGCTGAAGATAAAATAATTTCTGAGTGGGTAGAGATGGAAATTGAATATGCTAAGTCTTTAGGAAAAAAAATACTTTGTATCAATTTGGCAAATGTAAAACACAAGTTTACTGATCTTAACTTTGAATTGCGTGGAACTTCGATCTATCTTACAGAAATTTTTAGTTTTTTTGAAAAAGCTTAATTTTATAGATAATTAGGTTTTTTATACTATTTATAAAACGGCTAACCAAAAAAGTTGGCCATTTTATAAATGCGTAATTTATTTAGAACTATTTTCCTGCCCGCTTTGCAGCAGCTTCAATCCATATTCCTAAATTTTCATACCCACCGTCATCTACCCAATCGTAAGTAGCATAAATGCTTGATGCTTTATAGCTTTTACCATCAGTACATGGAATATAATGATCATCAAGCGGATTTCTTCCTTTCATTGAGACACCTTTTCCTAAACCATTTATTTTATGGATATAAATACCTAGTAAAGCGTTACCACGCTCAATACTTTTTTCAATTTCATAGTTGACCCAATCTCTTGTACTAGTATCTGCTCCTATCAAGACAACTGTAACGCTTGTATTTTCTAGTTGACTGTTTATCCATCTTTTAATTGCTAAATCAGATTCTTTTCTTACTTGCTCCCACTTTGCCGAATCCCAGAATCCCGCATCATCACGATTTTTCTTGGTTAGCCATGAGTTTCTCACTATACCTATACGGCATATATCACCAGAATAGTGAAAGCTGAAAAAAGTTCGTCTAGCCATAAATTTCTCCAATTTAAATTAACTTAATTACATCATGAATTTTTGATAACAACTTATTTGGTTCATCTACTTCTTCATTTAGTTTTTCAAAAGCTTCTCGAAATTTTGGTGTGGAATTGGGGTAATATTGATCGAAGTCAGAAGTTATTTTATTAAATAATTCTTTTGCCTTATATCCACTCGCACCAATTGGTATTAGCTTTAAACCTAATTCATGTGCTATTTGAAATTCTTCATCCATACCATCTGCCAAAACAATAGTTTGTTTGCCTGATTCAGGATCTGTGATAATTTTATTCCCCATAAAGAAAAGAGCAATTCCTGTCTGACTCAATAAATCTTTTCTCCATACTGTCCAAATGTTTTTTCTTTCTGTAGGATCAGCTACAAATTGAGGGAATACCTTCATTGTTAAATAGTCATCAATTTTTGTATATTTTCTATTATAAATTTCTTTAATTGCACCACTAATAAATGCATTACCAATACCCAAGCCTAAACCTGATGTAATTTTAAAACCTTCTTGGATTAAAACTTCCCCTAGTTTTGATAGAAAAAATTCCGTTGCGGTTTGATCCCATGGACTAAAGTCATGGGCACTACCCGATAAGAATACATTTTTACATCGAAATTTTTTTGTAATCTCTTCTAATATATGTGTGAGATCATTCCAAGAGTCAATTAATACAACTTTGATACTAAAACGAGCAAGGTCTTTAATCACAAACTGTTGCTTTAAACGATTATAGGAAAAATCTTCATCATTATTGTAGTCATCACGATTAACTTTTCTAAAAATACAATAATGTTGTCTTTGATTTTGTTCAAAATGAATTCGGATTCTGCTAAGTATGTAATCTAAATTTGGATCATTGAAGCTAAATCCTAGGAAAAGAAAAGTTTTTGAAACTAAGTCTCCTGACAAAGCTGTTACGAATGGTGCAAAGTGTAGCGGGTATGATTCGTATTGATCTTTAGTAATAATTGCTTGATCAGGAAGACTTGCATCACCATGCATTTTATAGACAATGGCGGAACGTCCCTTCTTAGTTTGAGATAAATGATTTTTAGTAAATTTTTTATCTGCTATTTTACCTTCATTGTCTAAAGATTTTTCTATTAGATCATCATAGTTAGTTGTCCAATAGGTTGATATGGGTAACTTCGCTAAAATCTTATGATTAGTTGTCGGTTCTCGAGCTATACCAACTTCATCAATTAACCTTTCAGTTAATCTGCTACGACCATGATTTTCATTCACATAATACTGGGCTAAGGAAACTAAGTCGGTTTCTTTATCGATATCTAAATTTAATTCAATAGATAAGGGCCGTAAGAGTTCTTTCCAATTTACATATCCGGCAGGGGCTGATAAACCAGCACCTGCAAATATTGCAAAATTATTTTCTTCTAACTCTTTTACAATACGATCTATCATAACTTTTTGTTCATGGTCGAACATTAGCATCTCGGTATAATTAACTTTAAGAATATTTGAGGTTTTATTCATTTATTTCAAGTGCTAATTAATTTTAAATAGCTTTTGTTATCTTATCATTGTTATTAAGTTGCTTAAGCACAACTAATGTTAGTGCAAATACTCCAACTAAAAATGTTGTTTAAGGACATATTTCTGTATATTTTCTTGCTATGAATAAAAAATAGTTGAATAGTTGCTCAGAAAAAATTAAAGATAATATTTCTTATAAACTGTATTAGCCTTCGTAAAAACGGACGTAAGTGTCCAAGTAAAAGAAGAATAGGTGTTCAAGTTTAGATAAAACTGCCTGTCCAAGTTATCAAGAATATGCAGCCATTAGAGGTGGCTTTCCTTTGTTAGCTTGATGTGGTCTTTCATGGTTGTAATGCCACAACCAGTTTGTTGCATAATCTTGTACTTCATCCAAAGTATCAAATAAATGCTTGCTCAGCCAAC
>NZ_VPBI01000035.1:0-13479 GCF_013418795.1 Acinetobacter sp. YH12120
CGCGACTCATGAGTGCTCGGTTATATGCGGGCCAATTGGTTGTACGGTAGATTTTGTGTGTAGGCTTCTTCATTTGAAAATTATATCGCTGAAAAAGCCTTTACAGATAGGTTTGTGCAACAAAGCCTCATAAATTCTAAATTAGAAAATATTTATCCATTATTTTGAGTAAAATGGAATAAAATATACAGCTGATAATATCTTCTTAATATACAAGGTTGACACCATGCTAGAGCTCTCGGAACTTAAAATCGCGATTATCGGATTAGGTTACGTCGGTTTACCGCTAGCTGTTGAATTTGGTAAAAAAGTGGCCGTAGTCGGTTTTGATATCCATCAAAAACGTATCGATGAACTTAAATCAGGCACAGACCACACCTTGGAAGTCTCTCCAGAAGAATTAGCGCAGGCAACACATCTGACCTATAGCGCATCACTTGATGATTTAAAAGACTGTAACTTCTTTATCGTGACAGTGCCAACCCCAATTGATGAGTATAAACAGCCGGATTTAACGCCACTGATTAAAGCATCACAAAGTATCGGTCAAGTACTCTCAAAAGGCGATATTGTGGTTTATGAGTCAACGGTTTATCCGGGTGCTACAGAAGAAACCTGTATTCCTGTCTTAGAAAAAGTATCAGGTTTGACCTTTAACCAAGACTTCTTTGCAGGTTATAGCCCTGAGCGTATTAATCCAGGCGATAAATTACACCGTGTCACCAATATTTTAAAAATCACTTCAGGTTCTACCCCTGAAGTTGCTGATCTTGTCGATGAAGTCTATAACTTGATTATTGAAGCAGGCACGCATAAAGCACCAAGTATTAAAGTCGCTGAAGCGGCTAAAGTCATTGAAAATACGCAGCGTGATGTGAATATTGCACTGATCAATGAACTTGCGGTGATTTTTAATAAAATGGGTATTGATACCGAAGCGGTACTTCAAGCTGCGGGTACTAAATGGAACTTCTTACCATTCCGTCCAGGTCTTGTGGGTGGTCACTGTATCGGGGTTGATCCGTACTATCTCACCCATAAAGCACAGTCGATTGGTTATCACCCTGAGATTATTTTGGCGGGTCGTCGTTTAAATGATGGGATGGGTGCTTATGTGGTGACGCAACTGGTTAAAGCGATGTTAAAAAAACGCATCCAAGTTGAAGATGCCAAAGTGCTCATTTTGGGTTTAAGTTTTAAAGAAAACTGTCCTGATATTCGTAATACCCGAATTATTGATATCGTCAATGAACTCAAAGAATATCATATCGATGCTGATGTTTATGATCCGTGGGTGGATGCTCAAGAGGCACAGCATGAATATGGGATTGACCCGATTTCAAGCCTTGAAAATGGCAAATACGATGCGGTGATTTTAGCGGTTGCTCATCAGCAGTTTAAAGAAATGGGTGCAGATGCGATCCGTGCTTTAGGTAAAGCTGAACATGTACTGTATGACTTGAAATATGTGCTATCTCACGCCGAATCAGACCTTCGTTTGTAAGAGGACATACCCATGAATCAATATCAACAGGTATGTGAGCAATTGCAAGTACAGCCAAAAACATGGCTGGTGACGGGTGTTGCAGGTTTTATTGGCTCTAACCTTTTAGAAAGATTATTGAAGCTGAATCAAACGGTGGTGGGTTTAGATAACTTTGCTACAGGTCATCAGCATAACCTTGATGAAGTCCAAGCTTTAGTGACTGCTGAGCAATGGGCAAAATTCCGCTTTATTGAAGGTGATATTCGTCAGTTTGCAGACTGCCAAAAAGCCTGTGCAGGTGTGGATTATGTCTTGCATGAAGCGGCACTCGGTTCCGTGCCACGCTCCATTGCAGACCCGATTACTACAAATGACACCAATATCAGTGGCTTCTTAAATATGCTGACTGCGGCGCGTGATGCAGGTGTCGCAAGCTTTACTTATGCGGCAAGCAGCTCAACCTATGGTGATCATCCTGCATTGCCAAAAGTGGAAGAAAACATCGGTAATCCATTGTCACCATATGCCGTGACCAAGTATGTCAATGAACTCTACGCTGATGTATTTGCCCGTAGCTATGGTTTTAAAGCGATTGGTCTACGTTACTTTAACGTGTTTGGTCAACGCCAAGATCCAAACGGCGCTTATGCGGCAGTGATTCCAAAGTGGACAGCGTCGATGATCAATGGTGAAGATGTCTTTATCAATGGCGACGGTGAAACCAGTCGTGACTTCTGCTTTATCGATAATACGGTTCAAGCCAACATTTTGGCGGCGACTGCATCGGATGAAGCGAAAAATCAGGTCTATAACGTCGCTGTTGGTGACCGGACCACATTGAATGACTTATACCGTGCGATTCAAGTAGCACTTGCGGAAAATGATGTACAGTTTGAGCGTGATCCGGTGTACCGTGATTTCCGTGCTGGTGATGTCCGTCATTCACAAGCGAGTATTGCCAAAATTCAGCAACATTTGGGTTATGCACCTGAATTTAAAATCGCTGAAGGCATTCAATTGGCAATGCGTTGGTACGTGAACAACTTAAAATGATCTTAAATAGATGATTGCGAAACTGTTCGCAAAGTATCAGTCGATTGGGCTGATTACCTTAAGTTTACTGGCAGGTGCGATAATGACATTTATCGCACTTCCTGTTTTAACGCGCCTGTATTCTGTTGCGGACTTTGGTGCCTACGGCATTGCCTTAGCCATCGTCAGTGTTTTATCGACGGTTGCAAATCTACGTCTTGATCAAGCCTTATTGGTCGCCGAAGAGCAAGATAAAAAAAGCCTGATCTTTGAAGGGGCGGTGTTCTCAACGGTCATTGCAATCATCAGTGGCATTGTCCTTAGTTTTATTTTAAATGTTGAAATGGCAGGGGCTGTCGCGACAGGTGTGCTTGCCAATACCTTGATTCAAAGTCTTTATAATTATCAATTTTCCGCGCACAAAGAGTATTTCTGTGCAGGCTTAAATATTTTTAGAAGTGCGATTGTGGTGGCAGTGCAACTGTCTTTACCACTGGTGATGCAAATCAGTTTGGTGAATAGTTATAACGTCAGCTCGATTATCATGATTGTGGCGGTACTGATTTATGTGCTGAAAAACCAACTGTATCAAGTCAGTTGGCAGGCTTTTAAAAATTATAAAGATTTCATTTACGCCAATACGCCGCATGCCTTGCTGAATAGTTTTTCGCATAATTTGCCGTACTATGTGGTGTCGCATTTTGTCGGTGTGCAGGCAATGGGTTTCTATGCCATTGTCGAGCGAACTTTACGTGTGCCGATCAATCTGATTTCGCAAACCTTGCGTCAGTTCTTTATTCGCAAATTTAAAACCACGGATTCCAATCAAAGTGCTTTAAAGGCGAGTTTACTACTCAGTCTGGTTTCACTGCCTTTATTTGCCGTTTTCTTTATTCTGCCTGAATCGCTGTATTTATGGATTTTTGGCAGTGAATGGGTCGGTATTTCAAGCTATTTCCAAATTTTAGCTTTGGGTTATTGGGCGATTTTCTGTAATCCACCGAGCTCGGCTTTTTTAATTGCCAAGCGCAACAGCCAAGTACTATTTAAACTGCAAATCGTGGAACTGATCATTAAGTTCGCATTATTTGCAGGGCTGTATGTTTTATTTGAGAATAAAATTTATATGCTGTTGGCAGTGCCGGTGGCGCTGATCATCTATAACTTTGCCATTTTATATGTGGTGTGGAGAAACAAAAACTGATGTTTTTTAAATTGTTAAAACTGATGAATTGGTTCACTGCACAATGTCGTCAGCAATTTTATAACGTGGCTTTTGGGACAAAATTCCGCTATTTCGGTAAAGGCTGTAGCGTGGATATTAGTGGACAAGTGAAGATCGGCAACAATGTTTATATTGGCGATCATGTCAGTCTCATCGTGGAAAAAGGTGCGGTACTTGAGATTGCCGACAACAGCTTTATTGGTGAAAATTGCTATATCAAATGCTTCGGTGGCAAGGTGGTGATTGGTAAAGATGTTAGCATTAATTCCAAGTCCTATATTAATGGCTGTGGCGGTGTCACGATTGGCGATAACACTCGGATTGGCACGCAAAGTATTATGATTGCCAGTAATCATAAGTTCGGTGAGCCTGATCTTTTGGTTAAAGATGCGATTACCAAACTCGGTGTCAGCCTCGGTGAAAACATTTGGCTCGGTGCACGCGTGACGGTTTTAGATGGTGTCACCATTCCAAGCAACAGCGTGATTGGCGCGTGTAGTTTAGTGTCTAAACCACTGGATGATGCGGGTGTGTATGTCGGTAGTCCCGTCAAGAAAATCAAAAATCTATAAATCAGGTCATCATACTGACTTTGGTCCGAATATCTTCAAGCGCATTTTCAGCGTAAAATATTCAGCGATTTTTCCTCCTTTTTAGAACCTGACATAGGTCATGTATATGGCATTTATTGTTTCTGCTTTTCGACAGCTGTTTGATTTGGTTTATTTTATGGCCAAAGGCAGTGTGGCATATGCACGTAAAAAGGGGGTCAAAGTCGGTGAAAACTGCCGAATTTATATTAAAAATTGGGGCTCAGAACCGTTTTTAGTCTCGATTGGTGATCATGTCACGGTCACATCAGGCGTGAAGTTTATTACCCATGATGGTAGTACTTGTTTGGTCAAAGATGCTCAAGGTAAACGTTATCAACGCTTTGCCCCGATTCAGGTTGGTTCACATGTCTTTATTGGCGTAAATAGTATTATTATGCCGGGCGTGAGTATTGGTTCCAATGTGGTGATTGGTGCAGGTTCGGTGGTGACCAAAGATATTCCAGATCATTCTGTGGCGATTGGTGTGCCGGCTAAAGTAGTGTCGAGCTTTGCTGATTATCAAGCCAAAATTCAAAGCACTTGCGCGAGTGACAGTGAACTCGTTGGCATTATTGATTACCGCGCACGCGTTGAACGTGCCATGGTGATTCAAGCCTCAAAACTCTCAGATTAATACGTTCCCATTTCATGTTATTTAGGTCATATTATGTTGAATAAAGTCATGTTCTTTTTGCCGAGCTTGGGCGGTGGCGGTGCGGAACGTACAGTCATTCAACTGGCCAACAGCTTTGCTGAACAAGGTCTGAAGGTGCATTTGGGTGTGTGTGACCTCAATGGCGTAAAAGGCAAACTGTTGCCTGAAGTGAGTCCTAAAATTGAATTGGTGAATTTTAATTGTGGGCGGGTGATGAATAGCATCTCGCCACTGAAAATAAAAATGAAAGCGGAGCAATACGATTGTATCGTTGCCACCCAAACCCATACCAATATTGTCGCAGGCATTGCCAAAAAGTTAGCAGGCGTCAAAACACGTTTGATCTTCCGTGAAGTATCTACGCCGTCTAAAAATATGAAGTTGCAGGGGATTGCCAAGTTTGTGCTAAAAACTTTGGTGAATTGGACGTACCCGATGGCACAGCAAGTGGTGTGTGTGTCTAAAGGCGTCGAAACGGATTTTCGAGAATATTACAGTTATAAACAGAATAATCTGAGCACTATTTATAATCCTGTACTCGATGATGCCTATTTTGAAAAACTCAACGCCCCAGTCTCGCACAAATTTTTCAATGAGACCAACAAGGTCATTTTGGCGGTTGGTCGTTTAACTGAGGCCAAGAACTTTGGCTTTTTGATTCGTTCATTTAAAGCCTTACATGATCAGTATGTAGATACACGTTTGATTATTTTAGGCGAGGGTGAATTACGTACCGAGTTCGAAGCCTTGGTGAATGAATTGGGTTTAAAAGATGTGGTCGATTTACCCGGTTTTGATGCCAATCCCTATGCCTATTTTAAATATGCCTCACTGTTTGTACTCAGTTCGAATTGGGAAGGTTTGCCAGGTGTACTGATTCAAGCCTTAGCATCCAAAGTCAAAGTGGTCAGTACCGATTGCCCAAGTGGTCCACGTGAAATTTTAGACCATGCCAAGTTTGGTTTATTGGTTAAATGCAATGATCAAACAGGTTTAACCCAAGCGATGCATCAGGCGATTTTTGCCGACTATGTACATTACTCAGATGCCGATTTTGGCACGCATATTCAGCAGTTCCATAAACAAACCGTGCTGAAACAGTATATGCACATGATGGAGTCTGCATCATGAGCAAGCCATTGATGGTGCATGTGATTACCAACTTTGCAGGGGTGGGTGGTGCTGAAATGATGTTGGCACGCTTGATTCAATATACGGAAGATCATTATCAGCATGTCATTATTGCTTTGATGAAAACATCGGAGGTGTATCAAAGCACGCTTGATCGTTGCCAGTCATATTATGCGCTCAGTTGGAATGGCATAAATACACTTGGAATCATCAAAAAACTGCGTGGACTACTTAAACAACTACAACCTAAAACCGTACAATGTTGGATGTACCATGCCAATGCGTTGACGAGTTTAAGTGTCATCGGTTTAGCCCACAAACCGAATGTCGTGTGGGGCATTCATCACTCGCTTGCATCACCGAAAGATGAATCGATCAGCACCAAAATTGCACTCGGTTTAAGTCAAATTTTATCGAAACAGCCAAGTGCCATTATTTACTGTGCGCATTCATCGAAACAGCAACATACTGGTTTTGGTTTTAAAAATGCTCAACAGCATGTGATTGCAAATGGCGTATTTCTTGATAAATTTCAGCCGAATTTACAGCTCAATCAGCCAACGGTGATTGGGTTTGCTGGTAATTATCGACATGCCAAAGGTTATCCGTACTTGTTTGAAACTATGGGCTTGCTGAAAGATGAAAACATCATCTTTAAAATTGCGGGTGGTGGCGCAAGATTAGACAATCCAGACGTTAAAGCCTTATTTGAACAATATCAGTTAGATGCTAAAAAGGTTCATCTGCTTGATCAAATCTCCGATATGCCTGCCTTTTATCAATCGATTGATGCATTCTTGATGACCTCAATTACTGAAGGTTTCCCAAATGTCTTGGTCGAAGCGATGGCATCAGGTTTGCCGTGTATCAGTACCGATGTCGGTGATGCCAAATACATTGTGCAGGATTTAGGCAGTATTGTTCCGCCACGCAATGCCCAAGCGTTGGCAGATGCGATTTTACAATATGCACAAAAAACTGAAGCAGAAAAACAAGCCTTAAAACAAGCAACGCGTGAACGGGTCGAGCAGAATTTCAGTATTGCAACCGTCAGCCGTCAATATATGCAGGTGTGGAGCCAACAGGCATGAAATTTTTAATGATCAGTAGTTTTTTGCCGTCGGTACTGAATTTTCGTGGCAAATTATTAGAAGCTATTGCTGCCCACGGCTATGAAATTCACATCATGGCACCTGAGTTTGCAGACTTTCCTGAAGAACAGCAAAAACTGCAAGCACTCGGCTATCACTTGCATGAAATTCCGATGCAACGCACGGGTACCAATCCATTGGCGGACTTAAAACTGCTTAAAAACCTGTATCAGCAGATTCGTCATATTCAGCCCGATTATGTGCTGTCCTATACCATTAAACCGGTGATTTACGGCACACTCGCATCATGGCTTGCCAAAGTGCCACATCGTTTTGCTTTAATTACCGGTCTAGGTTATGCCTTTCAAAATGTGGAGTCGGGCAAGCACAGTCTGTTCCAAAAAATGGTACATGGTTTATATGCCCAAGCCTTAAAACATAGTGACAAAGTCTTTTTCCAAAATCCGGATGATTTAAAACTGTTCCAAGATATACATTTACTTGAAGCTGATAAACTGGCTGTGGTGGTGAATGGTTCAGGCGTGAATGTACAAGATTTTGATGTCATGCCATTACCGAAAAATCAGCAGGGGCAGGTTAAAGCATCATTCTTGCTGATTGCACGATTGCTCGGTGATAAAGGTGTGCGCGAATATGCTGAATCGGCACGCATTATCAAAGCCCAATATCCTGAAGCAGAATTTCATTTGGTCGGTTGGATTGACGATAACCCTTCTGCGATCTCGCAAGCTGAACTGGATGAATGGATTGCTGATGGTCGTCTGAAATATTGGGGTAAACTCAGTGATGTGCGTCCTGCGATTGCACAAAGTTCGGTCTATGTGTTGCCCTCTTATCGTGAAGGTACACCTCGCACGGTGTTAGAAGCCATGGCAATGGGACGTGCGATCATTACCACTGATGCACCGGGCTGTCGTGAAACCATATCGCATGGTGTAAATGGCTATTTGGTCGAGGTAAAATCAGTCGATGATTTGGCACAGAGCATGCAATATTTTATTGAAGATCCAAAACTCATTGAGTTTATGGGACAACGTTCACGTGAAATTGCTCTCAATAAATATGATGTGCATCAGGTGAATAAACATATGCTTGCTGAAATGGGAATCATCGATATCAATTTAGAGTCTGGCGCATGTTGATTAAATACATCAAAAGCGATTTATATCGTTATACGGGAAAAGTCAGTTTTAAATTGTTTATTAAAAACTACCTATTTAATCGCGGCTTTAATTTTTCATTTTGGTTACGTATTGCCAGTTCAAAAACGTTTTTAGCAAAACTTGTTTATCCCATTTATTATTATAAAAGAAAGCAATATGGGATCGATATTCATACCACGACTAAAATTGGCTATGGCTTATATATTGGACATGGTGGACCTTTAGTCATTAATCCCACAGCAGAGCTTGGGCATAACGTCAATTTATCTCAATTCACAACGATTGGCGCCAATGGTGGTCGTCGTGCAGCCAAAATAGGTAATAATGTTTATATTGGACCTCATGTCTGTATCGTGGAATCAATTACGATTGGTGATAATTCAACGATTGGCGCGGGTAGTGTGGTGACGAAAGATATTCCTGAAAATGCCACGGCTGTAGGAAATTATGCCAAAGTCATTCACATGAATAATGCAGGTCAATCTGTAAATAGACGTTGGACAGATCTTGACTAAGGGGCAGAGGAATTCAATGTTAAAACGTATTATTGATATCACCATTGCTTCCACGGCTTTAATTTTGCTGTCACCTGTGTATTTGATCGTGGCACATAAGGTGAAAAAGAATTTAGGTTCGCCGGTGCTATTTCGTCAGGTGCGTCCGGGTTTACATGGTAAACCATTTGAAATGATCAAGTTCCGTACCATGAAAGATGCGCTGGATGCTGAGGGCAACCCATTACCCGACAGCGAACGCCTCACCCCATTTGGCAAAATGCTTCGTGCCACAAGTTTGGATGAAATGCCTGAATTGTGGAACGTGATTAAAGGTGATATGAGTATTGTTGGTCCACGACCACTGCTGATGGAATATTTACCTTTATATAATCAGGAACAAGCCAAACGCCATAACGTGCGTCCGGGCATCACGGGTTATGCACAAGTGAATGGTCGCAATGCCATTTCATGGGAAAAGAAATTCGAACTCGATACATGGTATGTGGAAAACCAATCACTGTGGCTCGACTTTAAAATCATGTTGAAAACAATAAAAAAAGTGCTTGCCAAAGACGATATCAGCGCCGAAGGCGAGGCAACCATGAGTAAATTTACCGGCACACCGGAAAAAAAATGACAACACTTTATGCAATTTATGGGGCATCAGGTTGTGGGCGTAGTTTGATGCCCGTCGCACGTCAGCAATTGGCGCGTGAACAAGATCAATCTGAAATTGTCTTTATTGATGATGCTTTAATAGAAATCGGTTCGGTGAATGGTCATCGTGCTATGAATTATTCAGCCTTTTTAAATGAATCAGCATCGACAAAATACGTGCAAATTGCGATTGCCAATAGTCGTGTACGAGAAAAGATTGCCAACCGTTTAGAAGCGGACGGTATTCAGCTTTGGTCAATCTGTGCTGACAACGTCATTTTCATGGATGAAGTACAAATTGCAGAAGGTTCAGCACTCAGTCCATTTGTCACCATTACCTCCAATATTAAAATCGGAAAATGCTTCCACGCCAATTTATATAGCTATGTCGAGCATGATTGTGTGATTGGGGATTTCGTTACCTTTGCGCCAGGCGTAAAATGCAACGGTAATATTCATATTCACGACCATGCTTATATTGGCGCAGGTGCCATGATTAAGCAGGGCACCCCCGATCAGCCTTTAGTGATTGGCGAAGGTGCGATTGTCGGTATGGGCGCCGTGGTCACCAAAAGTGTCCCTGCGGGCGCAACAGTGGTGGGTAATCCTGCGCGGATTGTCACGACTTCACAGCAATAAGTTTTAGGAAAATTCCATGTTAAACAGTGCATTTGAGCCTTGGCCAAGCTTTACCCAAGCAGAAGCCGATGCGGTGTCAAAAGTCCTTTTGTCTAATAAAGTCAATTATTGGACAGGTCAGGAATGCCGTGAATTTGAAAAGGAATTTGCACAGTTTGTTGGAACCCAACATGCGGTTGCGGTAGCCAATGGTACAGTGGCACTGGATTTAGCCCTCAAAGCCCTCGGCATCGGTGCAGGGGATGATGTGATTGTCACTTCACGTACCTTTTTAGCGTCTGCAAGTTCGATTGTCACTGCAGGTGCTAATCCGATTTTTGCTGATGTCGAACTCGATTCACAAAACATCTCACGTCGTACTATTGAAGCTGTACTTACACCGAATACCAAAGCGATTATTTGTGTGCATTTGGCAGGTTGGATGTGTGATATGGATCCAATCATGCAATTGGCTGAGGAAAAAGGCATCTTCGTGATTGAAGACTGCGCTCAAGCGCATGGTGCGATGTATAAAGGCAAATCCGCAGGTTCAATTGGTCATATTGGCGCATGGTCGTTTTGCCAAGACAAGATTATGACCACTGGCGGTGAAGGCGGTATGGTCACCACCAATGATGAACATCTTTGGAAAACAATGTGGTCCTACAAAGATCACGGTAAAAACTTTGATAGCGTCTATAACAAACAACATCCACCGGGCTTCCGTTGGTTACACGACTCATTTGGCACCAACTGGCGCATGATGGAAATGCAAGCAGTAATTGGTCGTTTGCAACTGAAACACATGCCGGAATGGACAGCAAAACGTAATACTAATATGGCACGGATCCAAGCTGTATTTGAACATAGTCCTTATTTTACAGTGGCTAAACCATCATCTGATTATGTGCATGCAAGTTATAAATGCTATGTACAAGTCAATGTTGATGCTTTGCCTGAAGGCTGGTCACGTGATCGCATCATGGCGGAAATTAGCGTGCAAGCGGTGCCATGTTTCAGTGGTTCATGTTCAGAAGTGTATTTAGAAAAAGCTTTTGATGAGACACCGTGGCGCCCAGTAACACGTTTAGCCAATGCGAAAGCTTTAGGTGAAAGTAGTCTGATGTTCTTGGTGCATCCAACACTGTCTGAACACAGCCTACAAAAAACCGTAGATGCGATTCAAAGCGTGCTTGCCAAGATTCACGCCTAAAACAGCGTATAATCACAGCGTGCTTTTTCAGCCAAGATAACTGAGCCTCAATGAAAGATTTTATTCGTTCAATTGCATCCTTACCGCGTCGCCAAAAACAAGTGGTTTTGGTGACCATGGACATGTGCATGTTGCCACTGATGATGTGGCTGGCCTATGCCATTCGTTTGGCACGTCCAAATGTGACCGTGATGCAAGGGCTTGAGGCTTGGTATATCTATGTTGCCATCGCAGGTGTAATGATTTTTGCCTTGCTCGGGATTTACCGTGCGATTGTACGTTCATTTAATGAAGATTATTTACTGCGTATTTCGATTGGGACATTTATTCAAATTGTGGCGTTGTATGCCATTAAAAAATTAGATGTTGCCTTTATTCCGATGAGTATTCCACTCATGTACGGCTTTATGCTGTTTTCTTACATGTGGTGGAGTCGCGCGGTGATTCGTTATGCGACACTTAAAACTTTTGCCAAAAAACAAACTCGCAAACGTGTGGCGATTTATGGGGCAGGCTTGGCAGGACAACAAATTGCGGCCGCTTTAAACCGTTCGGATGATTATTTACCTGTTTGTTTTATTGATGATAAAAAATCACTGAAAGGTCAGTCTTTAAGCGGTTTAAAGATTTATTCACCAAAAAAAGCACAAAAGAAACTTGGAAAATTTGGTATCGAAGAAGTTTTACTGGCTATGCCATCGGTAGGACGTGCACGTAAAAAGGAAATTATTGAATCCTTTGAAGCCACTGATGTCAAAATCATGGAATTACCAGGTGTGACACAACTGGTTGATGGTAAAGTCAAAGTATCTGATATCCGTGAAGTGGATATTATTGATTTACTCGGTCGTGATCCTGTACCACCAAAGCCTGAACTACTAGAAAAAAATATTAAAGATAAAGTCGTGATGGTCACAGGGGCAGGGGGGTCGATTGGTTCCGAGCTTTGCCGTCAAATTGTCAAGCATCAACCTAAAATGCTGGTGTTATTTGAGATGTCCGAGTTTGCTTTGTACTCTATTGATCGAGAATTACAAAATTCAGGTGTTCAAGTCATTCCAGTTTTGGGCTCGGTGACCAATCAAGCCAAATTGGAACGTATTTTGCACCAATATAGCGTGCAAACGGTGTATCACGCGGCGGCCTATAAACATGTACCACTGGTTGAAGCCAATCCTTTTGAAGGTATTTATAATACCTCGATTGGTACACAGCGCAGTGTTGATGCTGCTGTGGCACAAAGTGTTGAAACTTTTGTGCTAATTTCAACTGATAAAGCCGTGCGTCCAACCAATGTGATGGGTGCATCTAAGAGAATGGCAGAGTTGTACTGTCAGGGTTTGGCATCAACTCATCCGAAAACCCAAATCAGTATCGTACGCTTTGGTAATGTGTTGGGCTCATCGGGTTCGGTTGTGCCACTGTTTAAGAAGCAAATTGCCCAAGGTGGGCCTGTGACAGTGACCCATCCTGAAGTGACACGTTACTTTATGACCATTCCTGAAGCGGCACAGCTCGTGATTCAAGCCGGGGCAATGGGTACAGGTGGTGATGTATTTTTACTCGATATGGGGGAGTCGGTTAAGATTGTTGATTTAGCTCGACAAATGATCCGTCTCAGCGGATTTCGGCCTATTGATGCAAATGGGGTGGGTGATATTGAAATTCAGTTTACGGGTTTACGTCCGGGTGAAAAGTTGTATGAAGAGTTGCTGATTGATCAAGATAGAGTAGAAAAAACGGATCATCAGCGGATTTTAAAATCTTTTGAAAAGTATTTCAATAAACATGAAATTGAGAGTGTTTTTCATAAGTTGGATAAATATATTAATATAAATAACGATATAGAAGTTTTTTATTTATTGGAAAAATACGTCGATGGTTATAGTTTTATTAGTTAGATAGGTTTTTAAATAATAATTTCGGCAACCGATCAGTTGAAATTAGTTATATAAATTTTGTTATATAAGGGCTTTGTTGCACAAACCTATCTGTAAAGGCTTTTTCAGCGATATAATTTTCAAATGAAGAAGCCTACACACAAAATCTACCGTACAACCAATTGGCCCGCATATAACCGAGCACTCATGAGTCGCG
>NZ_VPBI01000036.1:0-12237 GCF_013418795.1 Acinetobacter sp. YH12120
GCAGGGTCTTGTGGTGGTGCGCCTTTGGAAATAATCAAACAATATATTCAGAATCAACAAGGTTGAAATTTGTGAAATTCACCTCCACCCTGACTGACGGGTGGAGTCCTCTTTCACTTGGAGATAGAAAAATGGCGTTATCGCACTCAAGCCAACAATTCTAGCGGTCTGCATCAATTTAAAAATATTTTTGCAGATTATTTTAAACAGCGACATATCTATGGCAATCCTCTGCTGAATTCCAATGACACGCTGCAATACAACCATCTTGAACTTTTACTGGATATATTTCAGCAGGCTAAACAATCTTTATCGGGCGCTTATGGCTTAGATTTAAGCCAAATTCTGTTTTTTATTCATGTGCCCAAACAGGTCGATGTAGAAATCCACTCAGCGCAATTTCTAAACACTCCAAGTGCTTTGCTCGATGAATTCCTGCACAACAAAGCGCCTCAAACCACGATGGAACAATCCACCGCACAACCCAAGCTCAAACTACAACAAGTGGATAAAGACTTGCTGATTGATCTGGCACAACTTTTAGAAGTGGAACCGTATGATTATTTGAGCATTGCACATGAAGCCTATTTGCTCACATTAGAACCGAGTTTTATTGACAGTAATTTATATATTCAGCGTTTAATTCAGCACGTTGCTGCAATGGACAATCATGAACAAGGTGAAATTGCCTTACATAAAGAAATTACCCAACGTATTCAGCAATTTTACGCCATGTAAGCACAATGGATTTGAACAAAATATTTACTCGCAATTTTTACCAAGGAAAACGTATCTCAACTGGCAATTCCGTGCAGAATCTAGCAAAATATTGCACTTTTAGCATGAACAATCAGCGAACTGTTTTTTCGCCTTGATTTGGAACATATATGAAGTTTGAGAAATTAGGTCAGTCGGGGCGCGCCCGTCGTGGTCGTTTAACACTTGCTCATGGTGTGGTAGAAACCCCTGTGTTTATGCCTGTGGGGACGTATGGCACAGTCAAAGGCATGCTGCCACGCGATATTGAAGAAATTCAGGCACAGGTTATTTTAGGCAATACCTTTCATTTATATTTGCGTCCAGGGCTAGAAGTGATTCAGCAACACGGCGGTCTACATGAATTCATCAAATGGGATAAGCCTATTTTGACTGACTCTGGTGGCTTTCAGGTGTTTAGCTTAGGCGCAATGCGTAAAATTAAAGAAGAAGGTGTGACCTTCCGTTCGCCTATTGATGGCTCAAAGGTTTTTCTTTCGCCTGAAATCTCGATGGAAATTCAAAAAACTTTGAACTCTGACATCGTGATGATTTTTGACGAATGTACGCCTTATCCTGCAACGCATGAAGAAGCACAAAAATCTTTGCAATTGTCTTTACGCTGGGCAAAACGCTGTAAAACACATCACCATGATGAACTACAAAACAGCAACGCGCTGTTCGGGATTATTCAAGGCGGTATGTACGAAGATTTACGTGTTGAATCTTTAAACGGCTTACTTGAAATTGGTTTTGATGGTTATGCCATTGGCGGTCTTTCGGTGGGTGAACCGAAAGAAGAAATGATCAAAGTACTGGATTATTTGCCAGCTAAAATGCCAGAAGATAAACCACGTTATTTGATGGGCGTCGGCAAGCCAGAAGATATTGTGGAAGCAATTCGTCGTGGCGTCGATATGTTCGACTGCGTGATGCCAACCCGTAATGCGCGCAATGGTCATTACTTTGTAACCGATGGCTTGGTGCGTATTCGTAACAGTAAGTATCGTCATGACCAAAGCCCGCTCGATCCGCATTGTGATTGCTATACTTGCAAGAACTTTACCCGCGCTTATTTGTTTCATTTAGAAAAATGTGGCGAAATGTTGGGGTCAATGTTGGGCACTATTCATAACTTACGTTATTACCAACGCTTTACCCAAGATATTCGCAATGCCTTAGATAACGGCACTTTCGATGAATTTGTACAGGACTTTTATGCCCGTCGTGGCCTAGAAGTACCGCCTTGTCCTGAAGATTAGTCTTTTCAGTATTTGCGCTGAGTAAAAAGACAAGGTAAATTGCAGAACAAACCCAATTTATTATCAGATCACTGATCGCCAGTTTTTAGTTTAGGAAAATGAAATGAGCCTTTTTATTTCGACCGCTCACGCAGCAGGTGAAGCTGCACAACAACCAAGCCTTGTGGCTAACCTTTTAATGATTGCAGTCTTCATTGCAATTTTCTACTTCCTGATTTGGCGTCCACAATCAAAGCGTGCCAAAGAGCATCGTACACTGATTGAAAGCTTGGGCGTAGGCAGTGAAGTGGTATTCGCAGGTGGTCTTATGGGTAAAATCACGAAAATTGAAGGTGATTTTGCAGTGGTAGAGCTGAACCGTGGTGTAGAAGTAAAAGTACAACGCGCGAGTGTCATTTCAGTTCTTCCTGAAGGCACATTAAACAACCTCTAATCAAAAAGAGTCGTGCTCACGCACGACTTTTTCATTTTAAGAAGAAAATAAATGCGTTACCCAGCATGGAAATATCTGCTCATCCTCGTTGTTCTTGTGGTGAGTACATTATATGCCCTGCCTAGCTTGTATCCAGATGAACCTGCTGTTCAAATTTCAGGTGCCAAAGCTGGTACCCAAATTGATCAAAGCATCATACAAAAAGCAGAGCAAATTTTACAATCAGAAAATATTGCCAGTCATGACAACAGCTTTACCAACAATGCTGCATTGTTGCGTTTAGACACCTCAGAAGCCCAACTCAAAGCCAAAGAAGCTTTACGTCGCGGTTTAGGTGATGACTATGTCGTGGCACTGAACCTTGCGCCAACCACACCAGAATGGCTACAAAAAATTGGTGCAAAACCAATGAAACTCGGTCTGGACTTACGTGGTGGTGTGCACTTCTTATTAGAAGTGGATATGGACAAGGCCATCAGCCAGCGTATGGAAACTTCAGCCACCGATTTACGCCGTCAATTGCGTGACAACAAGCTGAAATTTAATAGCCTTTCGCTGAATAACAACACCATCACCCTACAGTTTGCCAATAATGCAGACCGTGATGCAGTGATGGATTTCTTGCGTCGTAACGGCAATGAATACACACAGCAAGCTGTAGCCACCACAGAAGGTTCTAGCTTACGTCTGAACTATACCGATGTCCGTAAACAGGAAATTCAGTCGTATGCGGTCAATCAGAACTTAACTACTTTACGTAACCGTATTAACGAGTTAGGTGTGGCTGAAGCTTTGGTACAAACTCAAGGTAGCAACCGTATTGTAGTGGAATTGCCAGGCGTACAAGATACGGCTGAAGCGAAGCGTGTACTCGGTCGTACTGCGAACCTCGAATTCCGTTTGGTGTCTGACTTAAATGATCAATATATTGATCCGTACACAGGTCAGGCGACAGGTACAGTACCACCTGGCACAGAAGCGTTTGCCTTTGAATCTTTGGACAGTGGTCGCCAATTATTATTGAACCGCAGCCGTATTTTAACGGGTGAGCGTGTTCAAAATGCGTCGAGTGGTTTTAGCCAAGATACAGGCGGTGCAGAAGTTAACATTACCCTTGATGCTGCGGGCGGTAAACTCATGGCAGATGCGACACGTAACGCTGTGGGTAAACGTATGGCGGTATTGTTTATTGAAAACAAACAACGTATTAGCTATGTGACCGATGAAACTGGCACACAAACTGAAGTACGCACCCCATATACCGAATCTGTCGTCATTAATGCTGCAACCATTCAGGCGGTATTGGGTTCGCAGTTCCGTATTACAGGTCTAGATTCTCCACAAGAAGCCTCTGAATTGGCCTTAATGCTTCGTGCAGGTGCCTTGGCAGCGCCAATGTACTTTGTCGAAGAACGTGTGATTGGTCCAAGCTTGGGTCAAGAAAACATTGATAAAGGCGTATTGTCGACTCAGATTGGCTTCATTTTGGTTGCAATCTGGATGGTGGTGTTCTTCCGTCTGTTTGGTCTGATTGCCAACTTCGCTTTAGTGTTTAACTTAGCCATGATTTTAACCGTGATGTCTTGGATTGGTGCATCACTCACCTTGCCGGGTATTGCGGGTATCGTAATTACCATTGGTATGGCGGTAGATGCCAACGTCTTGATTTGTGAGCGAATACGAGAAGAAATTAAGTGGGGGGCCTCGCCCAAACAAGCCATTGTGGCGGGTTATGACCGAGCGTATAACACTATTTTCGACTCGAACTTAACCACATTCTTGGTGGCATTCATTCTATTTGCGATTGGTACAGGCCCAATCAAAGGCTTTGCGGTGACGCTCATGATTGGTATTGTCTGCTCGATGTTTACTGCTATTACAGTCACCCGTGCAATTGTACAAATCATTTATGGCAAAAAACGTAACTTGAAAAAGTTGAGCATTTAAGGAGATCACTGATGACTGAGAATACTCAACTGCCTTCAAAAAAATACGGTCGCCCTGATGATGAGCGCGTGATTCCGTTTATGAAGATTGCTTTGCCAGCGGCATTGCTTTCTATTCTACTTACGGTTGCCAGCATCTTCTTTATTGCCACTAAAGGTTTAAATTTAGGTTTGGACTTTACTGGCGGTATTGCGGCAGAACTTAATTATAGTAACCCTGTCAAAGCGACTGATGTATCTAATGCTTTAATCAAAGCAGGCTTCAATGACCCTGTGGTACAAACACTGGGCTCTGACCGCGACCTCATGGTGCGTATGCCTGTGCAAGACGATGTAGAAGCCGAAGACCTAACCAAAGCGATTACCGCTGCGGTACAGTTGCCAAATAATGCAGCAACAGTTCCTAAAGTTGATGTGGTGGGTGGTCAAGTCGGTAATGAGCTATATGTCCGTTCTGCGGGCGCTGTCGCTTTAGCGCTATTATTGATGCTGGTTTACGTCACCATTCGCTTTGAATTCAAACTGGCAATGGGTGCGGTACTGTCATTGTTCCACGATATTATTGTGACACTGGGTATTTTTGCCATGATGCAATGGCCATTTGACCTGACTGTATTGGCAGCGTTATTGGCAATTATTGGCTTCTCACTTAACGATAACATTGTTGTATCTGACCGTATTCGTGAAAACTTCCGTAAAATCCGTGGTGCAACACCGCTTGAAGTAGTGAACATTGCACTGACAGAAACTTTACGTCGTACCATTCACACCTCTATGACCCTATTATTGGTTGTAGTCGCGATGATGCTCATGGGTGGTGATGGTCTGAAATGGTTCTCGATTGCGATGTTTGTGGGTGTATTTGTCGGAACATATTCATCTATTTATATTGGTACAGCCTTTGCCGTATGGCGCGGTCTGAACCGTCAGGACTTTATTGTTCAAGTCAAACCTGAATTTGAAGGTGAAGAGCAAGAAATTCCTTAATGCTTTTCTGCTGACACCAACATTCAAGCCTATCTTCGGATAGGCTTTTTTGTGCCTTAGCATTGCGATATTTACGCTGACGTTGCGATGTTAATGCTGAATAATATGAATCTGTGGAAATTGAAAGCCTGCGCAAGATGGTGCTGCTCGCCATGCCACGGTCAGCATACAATCTGCTAAACGAAAGTTTTGATAGGCAAAATGCCCAATCTGTGGATGATGACAAATGCCGCCCTGTGCATTGGGATGCATACGGGTATCCAGCTCATTGAGACTTAAACGAATGCCTAAACCCGAAGCTTTTAGCACAGCTTCTTTGGCGGTCCAAACTCGAAACCAATAGTCAGCATCGTGTTCCAAATCTTGCCAGTATTTGAGTTCATTGGGATGAAACGCATGCTGTGCCAAAGCATCAAAACGTACCTTACGTTCTAAGTCTTCAACATCTATACCTAGATCTTGTACCTGTAAGCTGCTTGCCAAAGCGTAATGTTGACGGCTATGGCTATGGTTAAACTGCAATTGAGGGAATGCCGTCAAAAATGGTTTGCCATGTAGGTTACGCTCAATATCGCTGTTTTGAATATCTTGTGCCAAGTATCCAGACAACAATTGATTCCGATGCCGATAAATCGCCTGTTTTTGTTGCTGAATCTGTTCATTGCGTGCAGTGCTTGGATCGGGGCTAAAAATCTGCTGAATGCGGCTAACATTCACACAAATTTTTTTAGGTGTTTTATTCATCCGCCCTTCTCCATTTTGGCTGAAATACGATAGAAAAAAACCAGCAAACATGCTGGTTTTTTAAAGCGTGCTCGCTTAGCTGCCTTGCACCAAACGACGTGCGCTGATAATCCCTGGTTGCTGCTCTAAACGTGCCAACAAACGAGAAAGTTGCGCCAAGCCTTTAACCTCAATTAACAATTTCATATTGGCGATACCATCACTTTCAGAAATAGTATTCACCTGACGAATGTTAATTTGATCGGCAAAAATCACTTGGGTTAAGTCTTTGAGCAAACCACGGCGGTCATAGGCTTCCACCACAATTTGCACGCTTTGACCACGGGTTGGCTGCATTTCCCAATCGGCTTCTACCGCACGTTCAGGTTCGTTGCCAATCATACGCACATAGTCCGAACACGCCACTTTGTGAATACTCACACCACGGTTCAGGGTAATATACCCCGCAATCGCTTCACCATGCACAGGCTGACAGCATTGTGCGATATGCAGTTCAACGTTATCCAAACCATCAATCAAAATGCCATGTGCCGATAAGGTATGGCTGGCACGTGGGTTCAAGGTTGGCTTCAACACCAGTTCAGGTTCATCCTGATCTAAGTGCATGTGACGATTGACCTGATTAATTAAGGCATGCAGGCTAATATCACCATTCACCAAACCAATCAGAATGTCTTCACCTGTTTTGACGTTAAAGTGATTGCAATAATCATTTAAATCAATACTTTTTGGATGAATCGCCAAACGTGACAATTCTTTATTGAGCACTTCACGCCCAACTTCCAGATTTTTACTGCGGTCTTGCTGTCTAAACCAATGACGCAGCTTATCGCGCGCACGTGCTGTCTTAATATAACCTAAAGAATTCACCAACCAATCACGGTTCGGTTCACGGTCTTTTTTGGTCAAAATCTCGACTTGCTCACCTGTTTTTAAAGTATAGGTGAGCGGCACATAGCGCTGATTGACCCGTGCGGCATAGCATTTATTGCCGACTTCGGTATGCACATGATAAGCAAAGTCCAGCACCGTTGAGCCACGTGGCAATTCTTTAATATCACCATCACGGCTGAACACATAAATTTTCTCAAAATCTTCAAACTCTTGGATTTGTTCAAAATTTTCAGAATCATCATCTTCTTTATGTGCGCTGGCATCGTTACGTTCCTGATAATGCTCCAAAACAGAACGCAAAGAATGTAAACGATGATTAAACGAATGGTCTGTGGCTTTAGAACCTTCTTTATAATTAAAGTGTGAACATACCCCAAGCTCGGCTTCTTCGTGCATATCTAGGGTACGAATTTGCACTTCAAGCGACTTGTTTTCTGCAATTACGGCAGTATGCAATGAGCGATAACCATTGGCTTTTGGATTGGTAATGTAATCATCAAACTGGTGCGGAATATGCCGCCACAATTGATGTACGATGCCCAAAGAGTGGTAACACTCTGGAATGGTTTTCACCAAAACACGTACAGCACGAATGTCATAGAGCTGATCGAAGCTGAGGTTTTTACTCTTCATTTTTCGATAAATCGAATAAATGTGTTTCACCCGCCCGCTAATTTCGGCATGAATACCATTATTGCCCAGCTCTGTACGCAATTGCTCAATTACGTTTTGAATGTAGTTTTCACGCTCCAAACGCTTTTCATTCAGTAACGTCGCAATTTCTTTATAACGGTCTGGCGCCAAATAACGGAAGGCTAAATCTTCGAGTTCCCATTTCAGTTGGGCAATGCCTAAACGGTGTGCCAATGGCGAGTAAATGGTTAAAATTTCTCGCGCCACACGCTCCTGACGTTCTTTGGAAGCGGTTGCCAACTCACGTAATGAATAGGTACGTTCTGCCAGTTTAATTAGCACCACGCGCACATCTTCCGTCATGGAAATCAGCATTTTATAAATGCCTGTTAAATGTTCACGCTGGTTATTATTAAAATGGTCTTCTAAACGCTTATTTTTCTCAATCAGTTCAGACAACTTACCCATCGACAAGGTGCCTTTGATCAAGCCATAAACTGCTTCACCAAATTCTTCACGCACTTCATCTAACTGCATGACATTTTCACGCACGCTACGATAGAGCATGGCTGCAGACAAAGTGTCTTCATCGACATGCAAGTGCGCTAAAATATTCGCCATCTCAATACCTGTATATAAGGTATGCGATGGATGACTGACGTCTGTTTCCAGCTCTTTTTTCAGGGTGTAATTGGCAACGCGTTCTAATTGTTCAAGTGCCGCCCCATCGTAAATCCCGCGTACTCGGTCTAGCCATTCTGCTAAATCCTGTCGGGCTTGCTCGGCATGTTCTACAGTCGTTTCCTCAGACAGTTCATTTAAACGTCCAGGAAGTTGTTCACGTACTGTGACCATACCCTTCTCCTACCTCTATGTACTTCATATTATAAATCGTTTATTTGCTTTTCTTTCTCAAACAAGGCAATGGATTCGACATGCCCCGTATGCGGAAACATATCCATCACGCCTGCTTTTTTCAATTGATAGCCCTGCTTGACCAATACACCTGCATCCCTTGCGAGTGTGGCTGGATTACAAGACACATAAACGATTCTATCTGCGCCAAATTTGGGCACATAATACATCACTTCCTCTGCGCCTGAACGCGGAGGGTCAATTAATAATGCCTCAAATCCTTGATTTGCCCAAGAATGATGCGAAAAATCTTTTGTTAAATCTTGTGAATAAAACTTAACATTGTCTAAATCATTACGTTGTGCATTCTCTGCACCACGCTGCACCATTTGCTCTGAACCCTCTACAGCAACCACCTTTCCTGTTGCACCTACACAACGTGCAAGCGGCAATGAAAAGTTGCCTAATCCACAAAACAGATCAAGCACCCGATCACCTGATTTTAAGTTAAGCAAATCACATGCCAGCTTAACCATTTGTGGATTAATTGTAGAATTGACTTGGGTAAAGTCTTGGGGATGAAAGCCAAAACTCACATCAAAATCATCTAAACGATAATGCAAACGCATTGCTGCATGCGGATCATCAACCCGATGCAAACTGTCTGGACCTTCAGGCTGCAAATACAATTGCCAGTGTTTCTGTAACGCAAACTGCTGTAACTGGTTGATATCGGCTGCAGATAGTTGTTCTGTATGCCGCACCACCAAAGCAATCTCTTGATCTCCCATCGCCAATTCTATATGACCAATATGGGCCTTGCCTGTTAGACTTTGGAGTAGCTGCTTGATTCGTGTTAACGAACCAAATGCCTGATCCAACACCATACAGCGGTCAATTGAGGTCAGTTTATTGCTATTGCGCTCACGAAAACCGACCACCAATTTGTCTTGACTGGCAATATAACGCACCCCAACACGGGCTTTGCGGCGATAATCTTCACGCTGTGAACGCAAAGGCGCTAACCATTCTTCAGGCTGAATTTGCGCAAAATGTTGCAGATGCGACTGCAACACCTGTTGTTTGAGATGAATCTGCTCATCCAACTGAATATGCTGCATGCTACAACCACCGCAACGCTGATAATGTGGACATTGTGGCGTAACCCGTAATGTCGAAGGCTCACCCAGCACTTCTAGACACTCGGCTTCTTCTAAGCGTTTGTTACTATGCGTAATTTTGGCGCGTACTGTTTCACCAGGCAATGCGCCCTCTATAAAAACTGTTTTCCCCTGCTTCTCGGCTGGATGACCCGACTGAGCTGTGTAGTGTGCAATCCCGCGCCCTTCATGTGACAACGATTCCACCTGAAAGCAATATTCAGCCTGCTGCGTGGTACGGTTTTTACTGCGATGTTTCATATCAGTCTAAATATCGGAAGATGGGGAAGATTGAAAAGGCATCACGGATTCATTTGAAGGCGTGGTGACACTTTGTTCAGGAAAATCTGTACGGGTAAATTCAGTTTGCTGCGAACTGTGCTGCCACACGCTTAAAAAGTCTGCATGCTGCGGCTGAGTATGCAAATATTGAATGGTATGCTGTACCCATAAAGTATGCTCTTCAAGCAGCAATTGCCCTTTGAGCAGCAGCCAACGCAAATAAATCAACCAAGTATTTAAGACATCGCCTTCACAATAACGCGTCAGCCTTGACCATTCGCCGCTTTGCATAAATGCAGGAACATGATAGCCCGCATCTACACGTTTACCCGGAAAACCTAGCAAATACGCAATGTCATCCAACTTTTGAAAATGACGACCATTAAACATTGCCATCACATCCATTAAATCGACATGACGCTGATGGTAACGGTTTTGATAATTGTTATAGCGCTTTTGCTGATCAATCTCGCCCTGATCAAATAAACTTGGTGCAGACAGCCCGTGATACATGGCGCGGAATAAAATCACTGGCAAGTCAAACTGCGAACCGTTCCAACTGACCAAAGTCGGATGACGCTTATCAAAAATAGACAAAAACTTTTTCAGCATTGTCGCTTCGCTGTCATGTTCACGGCTAAAGGAAAACAGCTTCATGCCGTGTTCATCAATCCACAAGCCTGAAATACACACAATTTCATGCAAAGGCAAACGCTGAAAATCGGTTCCTGCCTCTTGGCGACGCAACTTCATTAATGCTTGTTCAAGCTCTGCTTCGGGTAAATCGAGTTGATATAAATGCGCGCCTGACTTCAAATCGGTAACGGTTTCTATATCGAAAATCAGCACAGGTAAACGCATAAAATCTTACTCAATGGGTGATAGAAAAATGAATATCACAATTCAGTATCTTGAACAGAGAACAAACCTGTCGATAAATAACGATCACCACGGTCACAAACAATACAAACAATCACTGCATCTGGATTTTCTTCGGCAATTTTTAAAGCTGCCCATACCGCACCGCCCGATGATGTGCCTGCGCTGATGCCTTCTTTTTGCGCCAGTTTACGCATGGTTTTTTCCGCTTCAATTTGCGGAATATCAATAATACGATCAACACGACTACGGTCAAAAATGGTTGGTAAATATGCTTCAGGCCAACGGCGAATCCCTGCAATACTTGAACCATCTGAAGGTTGTAAACCAATAATTTGAATCTCTGGATTTTGTTCTTTTAAGTATTTAGACACCCCCATAATGGTGCCTGTTGTGCCCATAGAGCTGACAAAGTGGGTAATTTTACCGCCCGTTTGCTGCCAAATTTCAGGCCCTGTGGTCAGGTAATGTGCTTCAACATTATCTGGGTTACCAAATTGGTTCAGCACCAAGCCTTTGCCTTCGCGTTGCATTTGCAAAGCCAAATCGCGCGCGCCTTCCATGCCTTGTGCTTTAGTCACTTCAATCAATTCTGCACCATAGGCACGCATGGCATCTTTACGTTCTTGGCTCATATTGTCAGGCATGATCAGCTGCATTTTATAGCCACGCATAGCTGCAACCATCGCCAAAGCAATGCCGGTATTGCCACTGGTTGCCTCAATTAAAGTATCGCCCGGTTGAATTTCACCGCGTTTTTCTGCCTGCATAATCATGTTGTAGGCAGGACGATCTTTAACAGAACCCGCAGGGTTATTGCCTTCCAGTTTTGCCAAAACCGTTGCCTGCGTATGACTTGCCAAACGCTGCAAACGCACCAATGGGGTTTTGCCCACATAATGATCTAACAAAAATTCATCACTTTGGAAATCTGATTGGGTATCAAGCATGCTCTGCACCAATATCAAGGTGGGCTTATTGTATGAAAATTTGCACCTTCCTGCACGTTTTTCACAGGCTTTTTATCAAAACAGCAATACTCTGCCGACAATTTATGCATCACTCACTGCCTACACAATTCTAGGCAAGATGAACACAATTTCAGATTGTCTTTTGCGGGATGGATGCAAAAAAATGCACACCGATTGATTGCGAGATGCAGCTGAACCACTCGCACCAAACAGATGAAAACACAGTCAGGAGAATTGACATCCTCCCCCCCTTAAAAGAGGGTGATTACTACAGCTAGACGCTTATGCCCAAGCGCAAGAATGTTTAAAGCTGAGTTTATATCTCGATCATGAGCTGTACCACAGCTCATGCACTCCCATTCTCTTATTCCAAGATCTGTCCTACCTTTGGGACTACTTGAGGTGATCTCACCGCAGCACGAACAGATTTGGGTG
>NZ_VPBI01000037.1:0-12007 GCF_013418795.1 Acinetobacter sp. YH12120
TTTATATTAATATACAAGTGTATTGCGTATAACCACCATTATGTTAAATAAGGGTTCCATACTTTATTTAGTTAAAGACTTTCTACAAAATTTGTAGCTATTTAAACTAGATATTGCTTGAATGTGGAGAACATTTAATTCCATTAAAAATTATAGAGTTTTTTATGAAACAGTTCTATTTGGGGCTTCTTGTTACATCAATTACTTTTTTATCAGTATGCAGTACGTCAAAAGCAGAAGTTCTACCTTATTCTTCAAATTTGATTTTGATGGAAAAATCAGCTGAAGAGGGGGATGTTCTAAAACAACTTCTTCTTGGGATGTCGTATGAGCTTGGAAAAGAAGCCCCTCAAGATTATGCACAAGCAGCTTATTGGTATCAAAAGGCAGCTGAACAGGGTAATGCTGAGGCTCAACAGCTTCTTGCAAGCTTGTATTACAAGGGAAAAGGAGTCCAAAAAGATTATACAAAAGCAGCCTATTGGACGGAAAAATCAGCTGAACAGGGTAATGCTGAGGCTCAATTAGACATTGGAAGTCTGTATTACCATGGAGAAGGAGTCCAAAAAGATTATATAAAAGCAGCTTATTGGTATCAAAAGGCAGCTGAACAGGGTAATGCTGAGGCACAACAGATTATTGGAGCATGGTACTACTTTGGAAACAGAATTCAGAAAGATTATGCACAAGCAGCCTATTGGTTAAAGAAGTCCTCTACTCAAGGGAATGCTAAGGCACAGCGTATGCTTGGAACCTTATACTATCAGGGAGAAGGAGTCCCTCAAGATTATGCACAAGCAGCTTATTGGATGAAAAAATCAGCTGAACAGGGTAATGCTGAGGCACAACGTATTCTTGGAAGTATGTACCACGATGGAAAAGGAGTCTCTAAAGATGATAAACAAGCAGCTTATTGGTTGAAAAAGGCAACTGTACAGGGAGATAAGGTGGCACAACAGCTTCTTAGGACGTATTTCTAAAAAACATACTCAAGCGGTTTATTGATTTGGTAGTATGAATTTTTTAAGTGTTATTCATGTATTTTTTCTAAAATTAACATAATACACCTTATACGAAATGCTTTTGAAATTGTGTTATAATTCAATTTGTTGATTCAAGTTTTATAGCCCATTCACCCTCGAATGGGCTTTTTTTATGATTTTTCATGTTCCACGCTTACTTACTGATCGATGTTCCACGGTTTTAATAAGTTTTGATGAACAATCACTTGCTTTGCTCTTGGGCTTTTTGGCGCTGATCCTTCTCCTTTTTAAAGGCTCGTTGATCCATAATGCTGGCTATAATCATGATAGGAATCCCGATAAATAGAAATGCAATGCCTTGTAGGATCTCTTTCAGTTTTTTCATACGTAATGCCCCTTGGAGAGCTTAGTCCTCATTGAATACCGCACTCAGTACTCGGCCAAATAAGCTACGTTTTTTGTGTTGTGGCACTGCCACATTTTGCAACGTGGCATGCTGTAGCGTTTGGGTGTGGTATGCCGTAGTTTCTTGCTGTGGCACTGCCACATTTTCTGCAATATTTAATTCATTATTCTTTTTATTATCATTGTCTTGTTGTGGTGTCGCATGCTGTTGCATGTCAGTGTCGCATGCCGTAGCATCTTGTTGTGGTGATGCTGTGGCAGGTGCAACACTTTTCAGCTCAATGAGTGTTTGCATACGGTCAATTTGTTGCATTAACCGTTCTTCACGTTCTTGGTATTTTTTGACTTCACTTTCTAAATGGGCAATAAGTTTTTTTGTAGATTCATCACCTTCTTGCTTAGATGATTCAATTTTTTGGGGTGTTTGCTCAGGTTCTCCAAAGCATCGGATGACCTCTGCTAGATCGAATTGTCCATCACTGGAGCGTGATAAACGTCCATTACGTACAGCTCTGTAAATGGTTGATCTATCCACATGGAATTTTTTAGATACTTCACTTAGTGATAACTTAGCCATTTACGGTGTCCTTTTTATTTGATGGCATATATCCCACTTTTTTTAGGTATGGGGATAGTTCTTTTATTCGGTCAGGGTCTTGCAGCATCTCAGCAATACGAATAGCAAATTGCGGATAGCTTTCAGTGCCCTGGGAATAACGACCCATTTCAGGAAGTTCAGAAAGTTTATTTGCAAACAGATGGCGTTGTGCATCAGTCATCTTTGTAAAGAGATCTAACGTATTCGGATCTCTTTCTATCGGTGGGTTGTCCTTCTTTTTCTGTTTAAAAGTAAAAGAGAATCCTGAAATTGATCGACCTCTTTTGTGTTGCTCATACTTCACAGTGATATCTGTGTGTTCGTTAATTTGTTTAATAGCAAGCTCAAGTACACTAGTTTTAAAGCGTTCCATACGCTTGTACTCTGTATCGAGTACGCCAATTCTTTGACGGAAATCACTTACCTCTATAATAGGAGTAGAGCCAGTACTTCTCCAAGCAATTAATAATTCATATAAGCGAACAGCATAAGCACTGCTGAGATTACTAACTTGCTGCAATTCGTATTTAGTGAAATGCTCTTCTAAGCGTGTAATTAAGGGAACTATGGCTGGGGCAAAGATAAGTTTAACCACTGCTTCATTATCTACATATCCAATTTCACTAACCCAACGGGATCTATAGTTCTCAATATTCCCTCGTTCATTTATTTTTTGATAGCTAAATTGTCTTGCAAATAAATCATTACAGGCATCTTTTAATGCTTGATAAGCCGTATTGCGATGTACGCCAAATTGATTGATATAGCCTTCTGCATGTACTTCAAGGGGATCATTAGCATTAATACCTTTCCCGCTTTCTCTTGCCTCAACAATGGCCAATAAAATTAAACGTTGTTCTACTAAATCTAAGTTATAGCTTGCATTAATTAAGGCATTGTCTTTTACAACTAATTCTCTCATGAAGCACCAGTATTATTTATTATGCTATGACACAATAATTAATTTTAGTGCTATAAGCAAGGTAAACGGTGTCATATTGCAAGGTAAACGGTGTCATATTGCAAGGTAAACGGTGTTATATTGCAAGGTAAACGGTGTCATATAGTCTTTGAAAGTGTTGTAAATTAAGGCTTTCAGCATGTCTAAAAGCATTTAAAAGATTAAAAATAATTAAAAGCCAAGGGAATGAAAAATTGCCCTTGGTTTTCGCTACGCTCAAACTCTATTGAATCTCGCTATCGCTCGATTCGTCGGGGCAATTTTTTGCAAATACTTTCTAAAATTATGTAAAAAGCAAAAGCGGCTATGACTTCGCTTCGCTCAGAAGCTTTTTTTGCTCGCTTCGCTCGATCTAGGTGCAAATATTTACATGTAATTTACGCTTATTTAGGCTTCACAGCCTAAAAAGCTGTTTTTCAGAGAGTCTAGGCGCGAATTTTTGTTGTGGCGCTCGTAGACACTCGCTAATAAATACTTGTTATTGTTTAATTAATCTAATAAAAATCATCTTCTATCGGCTTTTGCTAAATTGGAAAACATTAGCGAACAGCTGCAGAGAGTTTTAGCTAGTCATAATTCATAAAAATATCGATTGTGTACTGTACTGTAATGTACTAAAATACGATACAGTACAGTACACAATAGGAAATAAACCCATGGCAATCACTAAATCAGATGTGGCAAAAGCCATCGAATCCCTTGCAGAACAAGGCTCAAACCCAACTAACGATAATATCCTTGCGGTTCTTGGTAGCGGCTCAAAGACCACTATCAACAAATACCGCAAAGAGATCCTTGAAGAGCAACTGGCGGCAGCCGTTACTACGGCAAAAACTCTGAAAGATGCGGAACTTGTTACCGTGTCACAAGTCATTGCAACCCTATTGCAAGAACGGATTGATGCAGTACAAGGCGGATATGCGGAAACAGTGCAACAACTGGAAAAGCAGCTTGCAGATACCACAGAAAAACTGGAACAGGTGCAAATCAAACTTGATGAACAGGTCAAACAAACTGATGACACCACCGACAAGCTGAAAGTCGCTCTTGCTAGTACAGATAAGGCAAAAGAAGACTACAACGCCTTGCAAGCCAAATATGAACAGCTACTCGAAAAATCAGGCTCGATCAAATATGTGGAATCACAACTCACTAATGCAAATACACGGATAGCTGAATTAGAAAAACAGATTACAATGCAAAAAGACAAGTAACTGACGATGAAGGCTGACATGCTCCCCATTAAATCACTGGTTTAGTACGGAGTATGTCAACGCTCTTTGGGGGTTACATCATTCAAATTGCTAATTCGCTATGACTGCCTAAGCGAACTAATTTCAAAATTAGTAGTTCACCTTCTTCTGTTTTCTTATAGATTAAAATGAGATCAGGTTTGATATGGCAATCACGATGACCTACCCAATTACTGACCAAAGCATGGTCACGATACTTTTCAGGCAAGGCTTCATCAGCTTGCAATAATTCTAAAACAGTTTGTAGTTCAGCATCTAATGTATTTCGATGCTGCCCTTTTTTCTCACGTTTATAGTCTTTCTTGAATGCTGATGTGTACTTAATCGTCCGCATTTAGATCAGCCATCAAATCTTTAACAGAAGTGAAGCTCTTTGCTTTGCTTAGATCTTCTTCCATTGCAGCAATGGTTTCAGGATTGGGCTGCCAAATTTCAAAAGGCAGAGCCTTTTCTTTCGCTACCTTGGTTAACAGCAAGCGAACTGCATCTGAGACAGTTAAGCCCATTGTTGCAAGAACTTCTGTTGCTTCATGCTTAATGTTTTCGTTAATGCGAGTAGTGACTAGTGCATTTGAAGCCATGTTAAGCTCCTATGATTAACATTGTTAATCACACTATATTCTTAGATGAAGAAAAGTTCAATTCGTATAATCGCCATTATGTTAAATGGCTTTAGATTTAGAGCTTTGTCTAACCTAAAGCATCTATAAACTCAGTACCTATGCAAGGAACAAACAATGGTTTTTCTTACTTAGAAAAAAATATCAACTATCGCAAGATATAAAGCATATGGAGCAAATACTATTGCTAATACAGTCCACCAAAAGCCTTTAGCGACAACAATTCCCCAAATCCATAAAACTATTATTAAAAATTTACAACCTATATTAAAAATTGCACTACCCATATTATTTAATGCCTAATTGTATATGAAATATTAAATGATTTTTAATGGTTACAGTTTTTTACGTTTTCTGAAATTGTTTTATATACCTTTTTATTTTCATCTAAGAAATCAATTTTCATATTTCCGCTTAAAGTTTTCTTGAAAAAATTGGAAAAAAATAACTCTGGAACATCTCTACCAATAACACATAAAAATTGCGAGAAAAATTCATCAGATTTTTGATTTTTGGGGAGAGTTGCATACAGCTGTGAAATACTATTTACACCGTCTATCGATAGCTTGAAATGTGCGCCTTCTGTATTGATCCAGGCGGTATGAAAAGATACGGCACCTTTTTTGAAGGGATAACGTTGAATGCCTTTTTGGTTCATTCTCCATAAAACCTCCTCAAACTTTTTCTGGTCTGATACTTCGTAATTTTTATTTATTACCCCTTCATAGTACATATCCACGTCAATCTCATAAGTCTCTGAGTATGTGTGTTGGTTAAGGAATACAGTTGTTATAGTTAACAACGTCATACTTAATTTTTTCATAGACATCTCATTTATTTTTTTGCAAAAAATTCAATTGTTTTCTTTCCCATCTATGAAAATGAAATTTTAGATCCTCATAGGTACCTTTGAAGAATTCACCTTTTAATGTGATATTACCTATGCTAGATGTCTCGGTAAGAAACATAACGTATATATCTGGCTCTTCCTCAATTTTTTGAATTATAAAACTGATAGGAAATGTTAGGTTTGTTGGAGCACCACTTGGGTAGTAATCACATTTTATAGATGTATAAATATATATTGTATTTCCCTTATATTTAGGTGTATTTCCATAATATGTAACTGGTTGATGAATTTCACAGCTTCCATCAGGAAAGTAAGATAGATGAATTCTTTTTAATTCATCAAAATCACTTTTCTTTATGTCGAGAAAATCTTGAAAAAATAGATTCTGACGTTCTCTTTTGATGACACCATTTTTATCTAAAAAAAAATAGGGATGGGAGTTATAAAGTTTCAAGTAAGTATATAAAACTATTAAAAAAATTATAGATAAGATTATTTCCATATTTAATAAATATTTCTTTAAGTCGGACTATATTCTTTATCTTGGGCAATATCTTTGCAAGCAAAGATATAGTGGATACTAAAAATTATTCTTGCTGTCAGGCAAAAATTGTTCTAATCAGATAATTAAATATCTCAATTAGTTTTTCTAAAATTAACATAATACGCCTTATACGAAATGCTTTATAAATCACTTTATTTTTCAAGTGATTAAGATCATGGAAAAACCACTACCTTACCATAGTGGTTTTTATTAGTTGTATTCAACAATACCAAAGCTAATCGTCACTTAAAACGGCATCTAATACCCGACTAAATAAACCTCGTTTTTTAGATTGTGGCACTGCGACATTTTGCACTGTGGCATACTGTAGTGTTGAGGTGTCGTGTGCTGTGGCGTTGGGTTGTGGCATTGCAACATTTTGAGAGTCTATTTTTTTAATATATTCTTTTTTTTCAATTTCTTGTGCTGTTTTCGCATGCTGTGGCGTCGATGTGTCGCATGCTGTGGCATCAGGTTGTGGCATTGCTGTAGCGGGTGCGACACTTTTTAATTCAATAAGAGTCTGCATACGATCAATTTGTTGCATCAAGCGTTCTTCACGCTCTTGGTATTTTCTAACTTCTTGTTCTAAGTGGATGATCAATTTTTTTGTAGAATCATCGATTTCTTGTTAGGTGACTTTTTGGTGTGTTATAGGGTCTACATTCCTTTATTTATTAAGCTTACAAAGGACTTAAAAGTATTTAAAAATATAAAAATATATTAAAAACCTTCTTTATAAAAAACCTTATAAAATTATGTCGCATAAAAGTTGTAGTTGTGTCGCATAAAAGTTGTAGTTGTGTCGCATAAAAGTTGTAGTTAGTCGCATAAAAGTTGTAGTTAGTCGCATAAAAGTTGTAGTTGTGTCGCATAAAAGTTGTAGTTAAAAAATAAATCCCTTTTATTTCATGAATTTATGTTGTGGATGAAATTAGAAAAAAACTCCGAAAAGCTTTTAAAAGCTTTTAAAAGTATTTAAAAATAATAAAAAGAAAATTGCCCTATGTTTTCGCTACGCTCAAACTCTATTGAATCTCGCTTTCGCTCGATTCTTTGGGGCAATTTTTAGCAAATACCTGAGATCAATTCTTTAAGGTCAAAAGCAACTCGGAATTCGCTTCGCTCATAAGTTTTTTATGCTCGCTTCGCTCGGTCTAGGTTTAAAGATCTGCATGTGATTTTATCTTTTTCTTCATTTTCATTTTTAAAAGAATGTTTTTCAGAGGGTCTAGACGCGACTTTTCAGTACTTCGCTCGTAGACACTCGCTTATCTCTATTTTGAGTGAGTCAAATTGAGTTTAAATCCCAAAAACATTCAGAATAAAAAAGAAAATCGTCAGAAACAGGAAAGATAAGGCTAAATACAGTCGCTGTTTGCTCTCCTTTTGCGTTTTAAGCAGGGTTTGAGCATTTTTATGATGATCTGCTTGGTATTGAGTTAAAAGTGTCTGTAATCGCTTATTTTTAGCTTCCAATGGGTTCTGTTGTCGTACATGTTCTAGATATTCAATCTTTGTCTCTAATTTCAAGATGGTTTTGTACTGTTTTTCTGCTTCGATCTGCTGAAATTGGAGTTTGTTTTGCACAACATTCAGGACTTCTTGTTTTTCGGTCAATTGTCTTTGTAATTGCTGTTGTTGTTTGAAGCGAGTTCGGAGGGTTTGGTTCTGAGCTTGTTTATCTCTGATCAACTGCTGATTACTTTGTTCTAGGTATTTGCAATATTGCTGGAGATTTTCTAAGTCTTGTACTTCCTGTTGACTGTCTTTTTCAACTTGAGTCTCTGTGATTAAACTTTTGAGGTGCCGAGAAAAGAGGCTTTTTTCAATTTCAAAAGGCATGTCATAGCTTTGTTTTAAGGCATCAATAATTTGCTGTTGTTTCAAACCATTTTTCTGTAACTCAAGGATCTCTTCAATGTGGTTTTTTAGCCACGTTTTTTTATCATAAACGGATGGGTTCATTGGGTATGTGTATGGTTCTATTGGTCTACAAATATTGGGGAAGCTTAGTCTAATTTCCTGTTTTTCCAACATTGAGAAGCGAATGATCAGGGACGCTGAAAATCGGGGAAAAAGACTCCCGATTTTTATACACACCATACGCCCCCTTCGGGATGCCACAAATCCAATTAAATTATGAAGTTAGAATGTTTTTAAAAAATAAAAAATTCGGGATAATATAGGTTAATGTATTGATTATTAATGTTTTATTTGTTCGGGTTCGGGACGTGAAAATAGCTGAAAATCTTGGGTTTTTTGAAAAGTTGCATGCTGTTGCATATTTTGATTTAAGTTATTGAAAGTAAATAACTTAATATTTAAACAAAAAGTAACATTTTTAATGATTGATCACTAAAAAAGCCCAACATCAAGTTGGGCTTACACGTTCAAATTTCGTATAAGAGATTTTATGTTAAATAAGGAGACAGTGTGTCTCCTTATCCTATGGCATTTTCTTTATTAAACGAAATCTAATAATTCTCGAAAAATATCTAGATATTTGATCTTTTTATAAAAAAAGTTTGACCTTTAGAAATGCCACCACCAACATTTATACCAATATCTATCATCTTTGTGGTTGATATATTTGGATATTTGTTCTGTTCTATTTGAATTTCCAAGACTTTCTTTTTAGTAAAACCCCCTTCTATAAGCTTAACTATAATTGAATCACCTAAAAAAATTTTATTATTTTCAAGCTCAAAACATAAGACCGAACCAGACTGATAAACTGCATGTATCTTTTCTATTTTCTTATATAAATGTTTGGCTTCAAATTCTATTAATCTCTCACTAAGTGCTTGAAAAATAGCTTTTCCATAAGCTTCAAGAAAATTAATGTATTCATCAAATTCCGTAATATTGAGGATATCATCTATCTGTCCTCCATGAGCTATGTAATTTCTTCTCTCTACAAGGTCATCAATTAAGTTAAACAGATCATCCCCTCTATTACTCACATTAGACACATTGTTAAAAAGTAAACTTTCTGGTCGTATTCCTATAACTTTAAGGACATCATTAAGTTTTATATCAAGACAGGCGAAAGCTTCAGATACTTTCACATGCTTTAAATTTCCAGATTGAAGATAGAAAGCATCACTATTTAATTGAAATTCTAAAGGATTCTCAATACAAGAGTTAAGCTTTGAGAGAACTTTTTTCTTATCGATATCATTATACTTGGCATATCGGTTTTCATTAATAAGGGCAAGCAATTTCACCGATAAATTGAAATGATCTTCACGGATTCTTTCTGGTAGATCATTATAGTTAGCTATAATATCAGGGAGGTTATCTAAATACTCCTTAATCCATATACCAATATGTTTCTCTAAGATTCCATATAATGAAATAGTGATTGACTTGTATTCAAAAATTTTCTTAGATACTCCAAAGCTTCTTAAATGATCTCTAAGTTGCAGAAGTGTAGTATTACTTGAAGATGTTGTAATACCTTCAATATTATTAACTATTTCGATATACTTTATATATTCACGTATGTCATTAATATCTTGAATAAATAATTCTAGAGTTTCTTTTTGCATTTTAAGAAACCTATTACAAATAATTTGCTAGCAAGTTATCGAAGTAATCTATTCGAGTTTTCACCACTCCTGGACTTGTATTACGTCCATAAAATAATCGTTCTCCATTTATCTCATGAGGATTATTATACTTATTCTCTTTAATCACTTCAGCTTGACTTAAAAGTTTTTCTTTCTCTGCTATATGCTTTGCAATTGACTGCATTAGAGGATCATAGATAGTTTTTTGGGGCTTATTTGTTTGTCTTTCATATTTGGGAGGTAAAAATGCCTCTTTTCCAAATATTTCGAAAACTGTATCGATAGTATTATTAAATAATTGCTCCAATCTTTCTAAAGTTTCTTTTGGAAAGTTGTTCGCATTTTTTAAATAGCTATCTAAAAAACTTTCGACAGTTCCAGTAAGAGTATCTAAAAAGCGATATGCAAAAAATCGTAAAACTAGTTCTACATCATCCATCTTTCTATATGTTTCACTTTGAAGAAGATCATCATCATTTATAGGAATATCCCACATAATCTTAAACTTTTCATTTTTCGAAAGTTTTATACATAATTGATTGAAATCACCATTATAAAGCGCATTTCTAGTCTCTTGTGGTGTTAACTTTTCCCCACCACTATTTAATCGCTCGAAGACGATTTGCTTTAACTCTTCAGCTTCTTCAGGTGTTTTCGCTGTTTCTTCAAGTAATACGATAGAAGATATATATCTTCTATCTATACCTTTTTGTATTTCTTCTGGTAACTCATTATATTTTTTTCCTTCTAACTCTTTCCAATAGCCCATATCTTCTAGAGCAAAGTCCCCATTATAAAAATCATAGATGGTTGTCAAACGCTGTAATCCATCCATCACTTCAAATTTTGAATAATCATACTCATACAAAAAAATAGGAGGTAACGGCACGTTCATAATGAAAGATTCTATCAATCTAGATTTCTTTCCATTATCCCATCTCTTTCTTCTTTGATACTCAGGATCCAACTTGTAATCTTCACTATCAAGCATAGATTTTATACTTTTCACAGGGTATCTAGCTTGCTCAGTAACAATCCTAATCTCACCTCGTTTGTATTTAGCATTGATTTCATCATCTGACATGCTTACTACTTGTTTTTCCTCATCTTCTCGGTTAAAAATTTCACCCTCTAGGAAATTCATATATTCTTCTCCATTTTAAAATATTGAATATTTATAACTAAACCTATCATGTAAGAGAGTTTAAAGGATTAAAAGCTATTTACACCTACATAGGGAAATAAAACAGAGTAAGAGGATATTTTTAAAACAGAGAACCTGAATAAGAGCATTTTTTGATAGAGTGTTTTTTGAAGCTTAGATTTAAGTTTTTCTAAAATTAAAATAATACACGTTATACGAATCTAAAAATGGGAGCTTAAGCTCCCATTTTTATTGATGATTTTTTAATTCTTTTAGCATAGCGTCTCGCAAGATTTCATTCATACGTGTCTGATAGCCTTTGCCTTGAGCTTTAAACCATGCAAGTACGTCAGCATCTAAACGAATGGAAGTCTGTTGTTTCACTGGGCGATAGAATTGATTATGACGTACAGCATTGCTCCAGTCTGTAATTTCAGGAATATCTGATAGGTCTAGTTGATCGTCAGGAAGCATTCCTTTAGCAAGCAAGCGTTCAATTTCAGCATCTTGCTTGTCGCTGAATTTTTCATTCAGTTCTTTGCGTGAGTGTCTAACCATGCTCATATTTATCTCGCTCCGCTTTTGTTACCTGTCTTGCACTAATGATTCGTATGATTTCACACTCATCTTCATCAAAGATGGTGTGAGCTACTAACAGCATTAGTACGCCTTTCACTTTTCCAATGGTCTGCCAACGTTCTTCACCATCGGTATGTCTGTCTTGGATTGAGATCCGTAATGGATCTTCAAAAACGAGGCTTGCCGTTTCGAAAGAGATATCATGCTTTTTCTGATTCTTTCGATTCTTAGCCTCATCCCATTCAAAATACTGTTCCATAGAAAACATTCAAATTTGTATATACAATAATGTATCACAAAATTGTATCACTCAACCCGATTGGTGTAATTTTTAGTCAAAATTATTGGCAAAACATTCCAAAACTGCTCATAAAAAAGCCGACTTGTTTCAAAATCGGCTTTTTATGGATTTTAGGGTTTGGTGTAAATTTTTAAGATATTGATTTTTATATTAATATACAAGTGTATTGCGTATAACCACCATTATGTTAAATA
>NZ_VPBI01000038.1:0-10832 GCF_013418795.1 Acinetobacter sp. YH12120
GCATGTTCCGCGTCCTTGCAATACTGTGTTTACATACAGTCTATCGCTTAGCGGAAAGTTCTTTTACCCTCAGCCGAAATGCCTGCCGTTGCTAGACATTGCCAGCCAGTGCCCGTCACTCCCACTCTATTGATGTGTGCTTAAAAAACAGGAGGGTTTAACTTGGTAAACTATACATACTCATTAGGAGTTTACCATGAGCAAGAAACAGAAGACTTACACCGCAGAATTTAAAGCTGAAGCCATAAAAGCCATTGAAGAGAACCAAGGTAATGTATCGGAATCCGCTAGACAACTTGGCATTTCAATGCAAACCCTTTCGAACTGGAATAACAAAGCAAAGGCTGGAACTTTAGCAGGCACAAAACAGTATTCGCCCGATCTAAACGCCTTACTCGAAGAAAATAAGAAGCTTAAACAACAGCTCAAAACAGCTGAAATGGAACGTGAATTTTTAAAAAAGGCAGCAGCGTACTTTGCCAAAGAAAGTCAGTGAGGTACGCCTATATGAAATCGCAAAGCCACTTATTTCCGATTATTTTAATGGCTCGATTACTTCGTGTATCCGTTTCTCGCTTTTATGATTGGCTAAAGCGAGGCATGAGTAAAAGATCAATTCAGCGAAATCAGCAGACAATTTTGGTCAAAATAGCCCATGAAGAAACCAAACAAAGCTATGGCTATGTTCGATTAACCAAGCATTTACAAGCGCAAGGTATCAAAATAAGTACGTATGCTGTGCGCCAAATAAAAAAATCAAATCAGTTGTATTGTAAGCGCCATAAGCGTTTCAAAAGAACCACGAACAGTGATCACAACCGTTCTATTTATGACAATTTACTCAAGCAACAGTTTTCAATGACGAAGCCTAATCTTGCGTGGTCGAGTGACATTACCTACATTTGGACGGCTGAGGGCTGGTTGTACTTGGCAGCTGTCAAAGATCTTTACACGAAACAGGTTGTTGGCTATAGCTTAAATGAGCGCATGACAGCCAAGCTTGTTTGTGATGCATTGAATATGGCTATTCGCAATCAGAAACCTGCTAAAGATCTCATTGTACATTCAGATAGAGGCAGCCAATATTGCAGTAATGAATATCGAAACTTACTTGAGAAATTTGATTTTCAGGGTTCAATGAGCAAAAAAGGCGACTGCTTTGATAATGCACCGATAGAGAGTTTCTGGGGCATACTCAAAAATGAACTAGTCCATCATCGCAACTACAAAACAAGGGAAGAAGCCAAAGCGGATATTACAAAATATATAGAGTTATTTTATAATCAGCGAAGAATTCAAAAAGGCTTGGATTTTAAGACACCAAATCAAATGGCAGAAGACTTTTATCGGTTAGCTGCCTAGAATCTCCCAAGTGAAAGTCTCCTGCTAATTCAGCACACATCACTGTTGATAAATTTTCTAAACAAAAAGGATCAAACTAATCTATAAGCTTTGTGGGTTAGAAAAAAAATAACTCACTTTGCATTGATCATATTTAAATTCTTGTTTTATCCATAGCACTAACCTATTAATTTTAAAAAATAATAGGTACTGGCTAAATAGCAAATCGATACATATCTTTTTCATAGAGGAAATATGATTTTAGTAAGTTCTTGTCTGGCTGGCTTAAAGGTACGTTATAACGGGACGCATAGCTTAAACGAAAAAATCGAAAAATTAGTCAAAGATGGAAAAGCTACTATGGTATGTCCAGAGATTCTTGGCGGTTTATCAACACCACGCGAACCTGCCGAGATTTCGGGAGGTAATGGCGATGATGTCTTAGATGGAAAAGCCTGTGTAATTGAAAAATCAGGAAAGGATGTGACTTCAATCTATATTGAAGGGGCATATAGAACTTTAAAAAAAGTTCAATTATTAAAAGCTACTCTGGTAGTGCTTAAAGAAAATAGCCCTTCATGTGGTAGTTCAATGATTTACGATGGTCAATTTAATGGGAATAAGATCTATGGCAATGGAGTTACCTCCGCTTTGCTTAAACGTCATAATATAAAAGTCATTTCAGAAGAAACTTTTTGGCAACTTTTACCCTAGTTCCTCCGCTTTTATTTAAAATCTTCATGCAACTCCAACCACGCCCCCCTTTGCAATATCAAGTCTCTTCGGTATTTAGAGATATAGTGAGGTAATAATCTAAGAAGCATATCCATTACTTCCACATCAGTTAAAAAGTAGTGGTTCAATTTTATGCTGTAATTCTTTAACAATTTTAGCAAGCTGATCATGTAAAACTAACCAACATTGCTCATGACCTTGCCCAATATATTCATCTATTATGAGTTGCAAAATGTCTTGATCTATCTGACTTAAGAATTCTAAAAACCATGTCGCAGCAACATCCTTGGCAACTATTGTTTTATGATCTAATGTATAAGCTATACGGCATAGCGCTAAAATTTGATTACATTCATCCTGATCGTCTTTCCAATGAGCAATAATTTGTGGATAAGTTTTTTGCATGGCAAATATTAATTGTTCATAGCTAATTGGATTTAACCAATCGCAAATATCAGGTCCAAAGATAGTAATGTTATGTAATTGGGCAGTTTTAAGTAAAATACTAATATCTGGATCAGATTGACTATAAAGTAATTCACCTTTGAGTAATTCTTCTCTCAACCACTCGCCATATTGTAGCTGATATGTATATGGATGATTTTTATTGGTAATACTCCCTTTTTCTAATATCGTAATTTCTAAGGCACGCGCTGTAGCATGACCAATCGGAACAGATATATTTAGAAAATTCTGCGCTAATTGTTTTCTTTCCTGATCGGTAATTTCACGTTCAATAATAACTAAAATATCAAGATCACTTTTATGTTTTAAACCACCATCAACATACGAACCATATAAATAAATAGCATAAAGCTTATCTTTAAAATTTTTTTGTAAAAGCTGTTTTACACTTTCAACTTGGCGACACTCTTCATCATTTAAGCTTTGCATATGATTTTTAATTTAAAAAAATAAGTAATGAATTCATAGAGCATTATACAGAATAAGTGTAAATAATTTAATCAATTAGTAAATAACATACTATTTTTACAATATATTTACTTTCAATATAGAGTTTAATACATAAAACTCTATCAATCAAAAAAAGCTTGAAACAACATCTGAATAGTAAGAGTCATTTCCTCCTCACTTAGAGATGGATCCGGAAATTTGAACAACTCCTATAAGTGATACTCTGCTCCTCAAATGATGTTATAAACATCAATATATGGAGTATTTTATGGCACGTAGACCAAGAAGAAATCATTCAAACGACTTTAAGGCTAAGGTAGCACTTGCTGCGATCAAAGCAGAAAAAACACTTGCTGAATTGAGTTCTGAGTTTGATGTTCATCAAAACCAAATTATTGACTGGAAAAATCAATTGATCTCAGCTTCCTCACAAGCTTTCGATCAATCAAAAGCTCCATCAGAACCTCCCATTGATCTTAAAAAGTTACATGCAAAAATCGGTGAGCAGGCATTAGAAATTGATTTTTTAGAAGGTGTGTTGAAGAAACTGGGCCGCTTCAACCACAAAAGTTAATCGATCACTCACTTCAGATTTCAGTATCTAAACAAGCTAAGTTACTGAAAGTCTCTCGTGGTTGTTATTATTATCGCCCAAAACCTGTTAGCTCATCAGATCTGAAGCTGATGCGATGTATTGATGAATTACATATGCAATATCCTTTTGCAGGCAGTCGTATGATGCGTGATTTGTTGAATCGTCAAGGGCATCATATAGGACGACGTCATACACGTACTTTAATGAAGAAAATGGGTATTCAGGCGTTATATTGCAAACCAAATTTAAGCCAGGCTAATCAAGCTCACCGTAAATATCCATATCTGCTCAAAGGATTGGCTATTCAGCGCAGTAATCAAGTGTGGTCTACTGATATAACGTATATCCCTATGGCAAAAGGCTTTGTTTATTTATGTGCTGTGATTGATTGGCATAGCCGCAAGGTACTTGCGCATAGGGTATCGATTAGTATGGAGGTGGATTTTTGTATTTCGGCTTTAAATGAAGCGATTGAAAAATATGGATCACCTGAAATATTGAATACAGACCAAGGCAGTCAGTTCACCAGTGATGCATTTATTGATGTATTGAAATCAAATGGCATTCAAATCAGTATGGATGGTAAAGGTCGATGGGTAGATAATGTGATGGTTGAACGATTATGGCGGAGCGTTAAATATGAAGAGGTGTATCTCAAAGCTTATAGCAGTGTCACAGATGCGAAAAAGCAATTGAGTGCATATTTTGAGTTTTATAATCTGAAACGACCTCATTCGAGTCTAGACAAAATGACACCAAATGAGTTTTACTATGATCAGCTACCCCAACAAAACAAGGTGGCTTAACTAGAGCGGAATATCACTTATAAATACGCTTTTAGTTGTTCAAACAAGTGGAACCACCTCTGTTTGTAATGATATTTTATAAAATTCAATATTAGATCTGCAGAGAAAAACTTATCAAACTAAGTATTGGCTAGTCTTTTTCTTCGAAAAACTTATCAAACGAAGTATTAAGTTAATCTTTTTCTTCAACTTCTTCCTTAAACTCAAACAAATCATTCATCGTACAGTTAAAGTACTTACACAACTTATCGGCGACTGGTAATTCAATACGTACAGCACGGTCATAATACATACTTGTGAGCGTGTTGCGATTGATACCTGTTGCATGCACCACTTCACTTAATTTTAAAATTTTTCTATCGCCCATGAGGCTAGATAACTTACAAGTAATCATATTTAAATTAATTTACAAAAAATAACTTGCTGTGGGTTATTTGAAGTTGTTGACTGAGTAATACTTTGCTAAAATTAACCTACAGCAGGTTATTACAACTTATAGAAAGTATATTTTATCCATTTCAACTAAATTATAACTTTTTAAATATAAGGATTGAACCTGCATTAGATTATTTTGTGGAGATGACCGCCGTGTTACCAAATGAGTTATTGATCAGCCAGCAAGCTCGTGACTTAGGAAATCAATTAATTAAAGAAATGAACATCAATAGAAGTTATGGAATGGCTAATTTTCTTGGAGTAAATACTTGCTATGATAATCATCAGGCTGTACTTATTTGGACATTTCAACTGCTTGAAAGGGAACCTGCCTTAAATGAATTAGCAGAAATTAAAAAATATTTTCTTTTAATCTTTCCAGATAGTGTTTATCAATTAGCCTAAGTTGTTTTTAAAATTAATTTATTAAATAAAAAGCACTAAATCAAAGAAAGCTTTATTTAAAAATACCTATTAATTCAAAAACATACCATTTACTGAATATATGAAGCATAGGTTCCTGCTCTATCACTCACTCGTACTAAAATTACATCGCTCTTTTTACTGATACTAAACAATTTATGTCCACGCCACGTTCTGCGGCTTCGAGGGCTAGTTTTTGTTGAACCACTGAGAACAAGGACAACAAACTGCCTACTATATTTTCCCGGAGAGTGGTGTAGGAACTTTTTCATTATTGCTAATCATATCAGCGACAACATCAGCAACGAGCTCCTCTATTCCTGAGAATGCTTTAGACTGATCCGCATCAAGCCAAGACAATGATGGAAACTCAGCACATCATTCGTTTAAGACCTATTTTAATGACGGCACTGGTCGCAAGTTTAGGTTTTATTCCAATGGCGTTAAACACTGGAATTGGTGCAGAAGTACAACGACCACTAGCAACAGTTGTTATCGGCGGTATTGTATCTTCTACAATTTTAACTTTGTTTGTATTGCCTATTTTATATCAATGGGCGCATGGCTCTGAGAGTAGCAAACAGCAATCCGACGAAATTTAAAATCAAAAAAAGCAGCTTAATTACTAGGTTATGCCTAATTAAGCTGCTTTTAATATTGTATGCCCAACATTTTATTGATAAAGCTTACTGCGCTTCATCCCGACAATTTTCATTTAAAAACTCAAACTCTATCGTTGTATGCGATAAATGATAGGAAGATAATTTAGCTGCAACTTCTTGTTTAAGCCTAATTAATTCTTTAACGTCAAAGTTGTCACTCAGCTCAAGGTGCGCTGTTAAAACGTGACTTTCACCATCTAGTGACCAAAAGTGCATGTGGTGGATACCATTAACTTCAGGAAATTCCATTAGTGATAGTTTAATACGCTTTTGAGTCTCTTTATCGGGTGCAGCTTGAAGAAATAAAACGAGTGTTGATTTCAGGTTTTTGAAAACATTAAACAAGATGAACAGCGTGAACCCTATTGATAAAAGGGGATCTAATATCGGCAGTTCAGCGAACAACAGTACGATAGAGACTATAAGAACGGCAACCCATCCAAGTACATCTTCAAGAAGGTGCCATGTCAGCACTTTCTCATTTAATGTTTCACCCGCTTTTAATTTTAATACAGCATATCCGTTAACGGCAACGCCGAGTATCGCTAGCCCTAACATCCCCTCGACTACAGGCATTTCAGGATTGGACAGCTTTGGAATTGCTTCAAATAAAATCCAAATTGAGCCAATGATTAAAACAATACTGTTTATCAATGCGCCAAAGAGAGTAAGTCTACGATAACCATAACTAAACTTATCTGATGCTTCTTTATCTGAAAAACGACTTAAAATCCACGCAAAACCTATTGAAAGACTATCACCAAGATCGTGAACTGCATCTGCCATTATCGCCGTACTGTTAGTGAGCCAACCACCTATAAATTCGATAATAGTGAATGTCACATTAAGGAAAAATGCCCAACCAATACGGTCATCTTTACCATGTTGATGACTATGATTATGGTTGTGCATTTTGTACCTCTAGTACTTTTCTATTTCTTAGTTTTGATACATTCATATTAATCAAGTGACGTATCAAGCGTTGATATATCCAGCGTTTGAACCCCGACAAGTTAGTCCCTTTTTCGAGATAGAACTCATCAGGGGAATCATAAAGCCCAAAGTCATCATGAATACCTTCTTTTTGAATATAGGTATTTTCTCCACGCCAATCTGTATCTGGTGATGAAAAGCACTTTGTTGCAACACCATAACCACAAAAATCATCTTTTACTTGGTCAAATTTCTCCTGTAGAGAGCTTAAGTATTGCTCATCCAATATAAAGCCCTCTAAGTTTATCCAACGCCCTTCAAAGTAAACTTCTACCCAACTATGAATGATGTATTTAGGTGCTAACCAAAATACATAGCTTGGGATAGCACCTTTTTGTAGTTGCTGGTCTATGGTAAACCCATGAAATCGGCATTGAATGCCTAGTCCACGCAATAGTGCCATTAACAGATTACCCTTAGTATTACATTGTCCATAACCATCTGCTAGCACATCGCTTGCTGCAATATCATCGCTTTCATTATAACCAAAGAAAATCTCATCTTTTACAAACTGATAAGCGGCACCAATTTTGTTGAAGTTATCCAAGTTTTTCCACCTACGTTGATCGATCAAGGATTGGATATCTTTGTGTTCAAAATTAACGATATTCGTATTGTTTAAATATTTCTCAGTCATTTTTTATATATCCTTTTCGTTGCATACTTATACTATAGACTCTATAGTAACTATAGAGTCAAATGTCTGGGGGAAATTGATGAAAATAGGCGAATTGTCAAAAAAATCGGGCTGTTCAATACAAACGATTAGATATTATGAAAGAGAAGGATTTCTGTTAAATCCAAATCGTTCAGAAGGTAATTTCAGGCTGTATGATAGCAAAGCACTTAAACAATTGGAATTCGTAAAGCATTGTCGCAGCCTAGATATATCACTCAATGATATTAAACGTCTTATCGAATTAAAAAATAAGCCAGAAGAAAGCTGCTCTAGCGTTAATGCATTAATTGATCAGCAACTTGCACTAGTGAATAAACGCATGAAAGAATTAAGGGCGCTTAAAGCTGAATTACAACAAATGGCTAGTGCTTGTGGTTCGAACAACCCAACATACTCATTATATTCTGCTGACCATGTAACACGGCAAGTATATTGTTTACTATCCATTTGAAACCCCATAATGTTTTAAGTCTATGTATAAAAGTACGATTTTCACTTAGCAGTACTTAAATAATCACCCCACCACTGCATCATTTCAGTCCGCTGGGCTAAATAGTCAGCGTGATTATAGCTGGCACGGGTACGGTTCTTATCAATATGTGAAAGTTGTGCCTCAATCCAGTTATCCTGGAACAAACCTGAGTCATTCAAAATGGTACTAAAAGTGGAACGTAGTCCATGAGAGGATAATTGATGTTTTCCATAGCCCATCTTACGTATAGCCATATTTAATGTATTAAAATGAATCGGTTGATTATGTTTCCGTGGGCTAGCAAAAATGTACTTTTCACCGTATGACCATTGCATGACGTCTTTTAAAATATCTAAAGCCTGATCTGAAAGTGGAACTAAGAAGTCGGGAATCTCATGGCCTAATATGACTTTTCGTCGAAACTGTTTAATATGCAAGGCAGGTATTTTCCAGACTTTTTCATTTAAATCAAAATGATGAGGCTCAGCCAATAACAATTCAGCCCCTCGCACGCCAGTATGTAATTTGAACAGCAGTGCTTTTTTAATAATCGGATGGGCATCCAATTTTTGTAATTTATACTTAAAATCAGATATATCCTCCGCTTTCAAATACGGATAATTTTTCTTGATTTTACTGTTAATGGCGATTTTATTTAAACCATGCGCGATGTTGAATTCACAATAACCCATCGCTACAGCGTAGTCATAAATTTGGTTCAAATAACTACAAGCTTTCTTGACAGGTTCTTTTACTTGGCGTCCCTCTATTTTTTTGATTACTGAAACCAGGTCATAACGCTTGATGTTTTGAAAAGGTAGATCCTGAAGGTCTGGATAAATATCTTGCTGTAAGCATCTTTCTGCTAACTGTAGTACACCACAGCGGGGTAGATCGTTGAAGGCATTTTTCAGTTTGAACTGTAACCACTCCTCCCCGACCTTACCAAAGGTGATGACATTAGAGGCAGTATCTTGTTCAAAACAGAAATCATTGTCTTTAAAGTCATCTCTGACTTGTCGTGCCTTTTTCAGCGATAAATCAGGATAACGACCTAACTGAATGCGTCGACGTTTTTTAGTTTGTGGATCTGTATAGCGATAGCACCAAGATTTTCTTCCACTCGGCTCAATCTTCAGGCTAAGCCCATCTTCATCGGATAAAAAACTGGTTTTTTCCTTACAATGAGCTTGGCGAACTTTAATTTCAGTAAGACTCATGGAATTTAAATGAAACCTAACAATGGGTTGATTGGATCAATTATATCAAAATAGAACGCTTTATGTATGATGCGTACACTACGCATCATATAGATTTGTAAAGTATTGTTTTATAAATTTATTATTCAATATACTTTAATTTTAGTAACCAGTAGGAGTACCACTTCTTTTTTAGTTCTCAAATATCACGTTTTTTTTGACGCAATGATTCTATCTCGGACTTCGTCAGCTGTTTTACGAGAGATGAGGATATACTTTACCTCCCACTCTGTGAGCCTTTCAACGTCTCACGGCTCTATTTAATGTTATTGAATAATCAATGGATACCAGTAAAGCCTTTTAGGTCTGCTATTGTTTCTAATACAATAGTCTCCACGATCAAGGATTGGACTCAATGCATATTCCAGCATAAACCTACCACCTATTCCTATTCGCACCCTACCACTCATTCCTATTCCAAATCGGCCACTTAGGGTTTATTCAGTAATAGAATTTAAAGGCTTTATTGCCCAAACCTATATTCTTAAAAGCTTATTCAGCAATATAATTCTTAGATAAATTGCATATTCTTATCGTAAAGGACACTGATTCTTCTTTCATTTGGACAGTTACTATGAATTCACTTCCGTCCTAATAATCTGCCCCAAAAGCTTTTTGGCTTCCGATTCGGATCGGCTTTGTTGCACAAATACCTAAGAATATGATTTTATTAAATTTATTCTTAGGTTGAAATTTTCACAAACCTTTAAAAATCAGTGCCTTGCAAAATGTTTATGCAACAAAGCCTATTTAAATCGGCAACTTGAACATATTGATAAGTTAATAAATAATCACATAGATCAAGATCCAACATTGAAACAGGATTTGAAATTACTGCAAACTATTCCTTCAATCGGTGAACGATCAGGCTTATTACTGTTGGGGTTATTTCATTCGCACAAGTTTGAAAAAGCAAGTCAAGCTGCTGCATATGTAGGTTTGGTTCCAGTACATCAGTTGTCTGGCAGTTCAGTCAACAAGCAAAGTCACTTATCAAAAGCAGGTGACAGTAAAATACGCTCAGTATTGTATATGTCGGCATTAACAGCGATTAAATATAATCCACACATTGAAGCTTTATATCAACGATTATTAAGCCAGGGTAAAAATAAAATGTGTGCTTTAGGTGCTGCAATGCGCAAGCTTATACATCTGTGTTATGGCGTTTTAAAACATCAGACTGCCTATCGAAGAGATTATTTAGTGGTCGAATAATCTCAAAACCTGATTGACTACCAAGACGGTATCTCAGGTCCCGAATTTATCAGTCACGAATTTGTGCGCTGGGCTACTGAGCACGGTATTCGTATTGAATATATTCAACCGGGTAAGCCACAGCAGAATGCGTATATTGAACACTATAATCGGACCATACGTTATAGTTGGCTGAGCAAGCATTTATTTGATACTTTGGATGAAGTACAAGATTATGCAACAAACTGGTTGTGGCATTACAACCATGAAAGACCACATCAAGCTAACAAAGGAAAGCCACCTCTAATGGCTGCTTAACCTCT
>NZ_VPBI01000039.1:0-8921 GCF_013418795.1 Acinetobacter sp. YH12120
TGATACCATTTTTCTTTATACTATCACTGAGGCAGGTTGGACATTTGATTGCTAGAGTTATTTGCATTTCTCTATTTTATCAAAATCCAATCGGCTTTTTCTTCAGCATACTTTTTGAAACACTACCGAGGAGATTATTTATGACATTTAATAACAATGAAAATACACGTGTGTGGTTTATTACAGGTGCAAGCAGTGGACTAGGATACGAATTCACAAAAAAAGCATTGGAGTCAGGAGAGAAGGTTGTTGGTGTTGCTAGAAATATTGAAAAACTGAATGAGTTAAAATGCCAGTTTGAAGGAATGTTACTTCCTTTAAGTCTTGATGTTACTGATAGAAGTGCTGTTTCGACTACAGTGGAAACTGCCATTAAACATTTTGGAAGACTCGATATTGTCATTAACAATGCAGGGAATATGGTAATGGGAATGATTGAAGAATTTAGTGAAGATGAAGTTAGAAGCCAAATGGAAACTAATTTCTTCGGTACAGTATGGGTAAGTCAAGCTGTTATGCCGTACTTGCGGGCACAAGAATCAGGTCATATTATCCAGATATCTAGTATTGGTGGACTGATTAGTGGTCCAATGTCGGGAATCTATAGCGCTAGTAAATTTGCTTTAGAAGGATTTAGCGAGGCTTTAGCACAAGAAGCTGCACATTTTGGTATAAAAGTATCTATCGTAGAACCTGGAGGTTACTGGACGAATCTATACTTAAAAATGAGTTTTACTACACAGAAAAAAGAGTATGATTCATTACGTGAAAAGTTGGCCCAACAATATTCAAACGAATCGGTGGATAGTGATCCTAAGTTAGCCGCCGAAGCTATAATGAAACTGGTTAATAGTGAGAATCCGCCTCTCCGATTAGTTCTGGGAAGCCTTGTATATGATTTAGCTGTTGAAAATGCAGAAAAACGTATATTTACATGGAAAGAGTGGGAATCAGTCAGTCGTTCTTCGGAACATGGGATTCCTGCACCAGAAGGATACGGAATAATTGAGGAATAGAAACCCTAAGAAATAAACTCTCTAAACTACAAAAACTAATTAATGATTTAATATGTTTATTAACTTAATCGCTAGAAAGGGAGGCGATTGTATGGAATTGATAAAAATGAGAGGAATAGAAAAATATTTTGGAGGCAAGCTTCTTTTTACTTTTGATAAATTAACTGTTTTTAAGAACGATATTATTGGTGTAGTCGGGTTAAACGGAAGTGGAAAAACGACGTTGTTGGAGATCATTAACAATGATATAGCTCCTGACAAGGGAAATGTTGAGGTTAAGGGAGATATCTCTTATTATAAACAATTCGGTCAATACCACGAATCAGTAGATTCTTGGCAATTGAAAGAATTTCGCTCCAGCTCAACAATATCTGAAGGTTGGTTCAGTGGTGGGGAAAAAACTCGTTTACGTTTAGCTGAGACTTTTTCTAAGAGTAGTTCAATACTTTTACTAGATGAACCAACAGCGAATTTAGATACTAAAGGGATTCAATTGCTAAAGCGAAATTTAGGAAAATATAACACAATGATGATTATTAGCCACGATACAAATTTATTAGATGAATTGTGTAATCGAATTATTGAGATTGACAACAATACCATTAACTGTTTTGACGGGAATTATACTGCATATAAACAGCAGAAGGAACATCAAATTCACACTGAGAAAAGAGAATATGAAAATTATCAAGCAAAGAAAAAGCAACTAGAGGAAGCTTATTTGCAGAAAAAAAGGCAAGCTGAAGCGATAACAGATAAGCCAAGGAATATGAGTAATTCTGAAATTAGAGCTAGAAGTTTCATATCTACTTACAAGTCTTTTGGAGGGCGACAAAAAGCAATAGCAAAGCAAGCAAAAGCCGTGCAATCACGAATAGAGCAGTTAGATGTAAAAGAACAAGTCGAAGAACAGGCAAATATTCGAATTAATTTTGAGCTAACAAATCCCCCGAAAAATAAAATATTAATTCGTGGTGAAGAAGTAACTTTTGGATATGATAATCATTTGATTTTTAATCATGCCTCTTTTGAAATCCGAAACAAACAAAAAGTTGCTGTATTGGGGGATAATGGAAGTGGTAAATCTACTCTTTTTTCTTTAATCAGAAATAAGTATGAAGGGATCTATGCTGTACCGAAATTAAAAATTGGTTATCTGTACCAAGAGTTTGAAAATTTGCAGCCAGATAAAACTTTACTGGAGTCTGTCTTGTCTGACAGTGTACAAGAAAATCAGGTGGTGTTTCAAAAAGTATGCTGACATTAAATGAAGCCATTATTGATGTAAAAAAAGGTTAAGTCGAAAGCTTTAAAATGGTTTTCAATCTTTTTTGGGCACTGTTGCAAATAGAGATTTGAGTCGATGATGTTCCCTTTAAAAAGTGCTTAGAGACCGAAAACCCTGTTGATTAGACACACTTCACCCTGAGGCTGACCATAATAAAATGACGATGCTTGTCCTTTACGTAGTGCACGCATGACTTCAATACCTTTAATTGTGGCATAAGCAGTCTTCATAGATTTGAATCCTAATGTGGCCCTGATGATTCGCTTTAACTTACCATGATCACATTCAATGACATTATTTTTATACTTAATCTGCCTGTGCTCAATATCTACTGGACATTTTCCTTCTCGCTTTAACCGTGATAAAGCATGGCCATAGGTCGCTGCTTTATCTGTATTGATGACCCGTGGAATTTGCCATTTTTTCACCGTATTGAAGATCTTTCCTAAAAAACAATAGGCTGATTTACTGTTCCGTCTAGCGGAAAGGTAAAAGTCAATCGTATGACCACGTTGATCAACTGCACGATACAGGTAAGTCCATCGCCCCTTCACTTTGATATAAGTCTCATCCATATGCCATGAATGTAAATCTGTAGGGTTACGCCAATACCAGCGTAACCGTTTTTCCATTTCTGGAGCATAACGCTGAACCCAACGATAAATTGTACTGTGATCCACATTTATGCCTCGTTCAGCGAGCATTTCTTGAAGTTCACGATAGCTGATGCCATATTTACAATACCAACGAACAGCCCAAAGAATGATTTCACCTTGAAAGTGCCGACCGTGGAAGGGATTCATCTGCTGTATCTCGAAATAAATAAGATATTTAGCTTATCATGTCAGCCTATTTGCAACAGTGCCTTTTTAGGTGGTTCCGCTAGGGTATACTGAAAATAAACTTGTCCTGTACCTGATTCCAGTAAAACACTCTCCGAAAATATCGAGACGATTCACGGTTGGTTACAGATAGTTTGGGTGTTATTTTTATCTCTATGCTTGATAGGCTTTATGAGCTTACCACAAATAATTTTTCATTCGGTCAGTCCTCGCTTTCATCCGACCAATTTTGACTCAACTCACTCACCAAACGACTCTCATCGCATTTAAAATCAATATAGTGATAGGTATTGGCAGGCAATAGCCAATCCTGCCCTGTCAGTGGACATTTTTGTTCCATATCTTCTGCCTGTGTCCAATCACGGTAATTCATTAGAAAATAATAGGTGGGTACACCTGTGCTTTGTTCAATGATACGGCACAATTCTCGACCTATTTTGCTATGCTCAGAATTGGGATTTTGCATTTGCTCTAAGGCAAAGGCTTCACTTACTGGTTGAGAACCAAGCCACAAACGATATAACGCTTCAGCCTGACGATACCATGACCACACATTATCATAACAAGGGTGATCAGGTTGGGTATATGGGATTTTATATAGAGGAATGCCTTGTAAGGTTACTCCATCTAGTAAAGGCGAACTCCAGCCCCAACGCAACATGTAAAATTCAGATTGCGTTGGTACGGCATAACGGGGAAGAGGATAGTCATGGTCTTCTCCGATATACAAGGTTTGAATGGGTTTACCTGCTAACTGTTCGATTTTATTGTGCATTTCTTGGGCATAGCTGTTCATATTTTTACGGTCAAGGGCATCCATTTCAGGACACACCACAGTCACGCGAGTAATATCATTTTGGCTAACAGCTAAATGATGGTTACGGGGTAATATTTGTCCGTTGCCTTCTAAATTTCCTAAATAACAAAATACATCATGGTCGTGGCTATCATCATCTTCAGCGATACCTGTATATTGGGGTATGATAATATCAAAGGCGTGCATTTTTATATCTCATGCTTAATTTATATTAAATATATTTGGGGATGTTGCTGTTGAAATTGGTTAAAGTGCTGTCTTGTAGTGTCAATTTAACCTATACCGTCAATGCCGTACACTCTAAATATTAATAATACTTAAACTACTTGATATTATAACTATAATTTTTCTTATCATATTTACCGAAATAAGGAACAGCTACATCCTTATGCACTGTATTATTACTATCAGTATATGTAATTACTATAGAGTCTTCGGTGTCAGAATATTTTATAGGATACTTAAATGATTGATTAGGAGATAAATTACCTATATTTTCTGATTTATTAGTGGTTTTATAAGTTAAATTAACCTTAGTTATATCTTCGGAGGTTTTGTTATTTATAATTAGCATCCCTTCTGATTCACTTTGACTGGAACAAGCCACAGTAATTAATGCACTTAAGCTAATTACATACAGTTTTCTTATTGAGATCTTCACGAGCCAAACCTTTAGTTATTTTATTTAATACAAAATAATTCTATGCAAGAAATGCCACTCTCAACTTCTTAAGCCTATTGGAATGGCTGTATTACAAGAATTGTAAGTTTAATATTGAAAGTCTAACCTTCGTAAAATAAATGATTTAGCGAAAAAAAGTTGAGAGTTAAGCATAAAATGGAATCTTATTTTTCACCAAAGGAATTAGAAGATGTTAAAGAACCATTAGTTATAACTTTCATTTTGAGACTACCCTAAATTCTGTGTAACTATCTAGTTTTCTAAAATACTTCTTAAATTTTGTCAAAATGGCTTTATTAGCTCGAAAAACTAACTTTCTATACACCATGAAGTACACCGCGACTACCTAAATAACTCAATATACCAATATCATTAGCCTACAGCCTAAGGTTCTAGTCCTCACTAGGGTACCGAAGCAGTGAAATTGGTTTGCCATAGGCATACTAATCAGAGTATGAAAAAGAAACTCCTCTCTCTGCAAATTCTTGATTGAAAACACTAAGAACCTTCATACTAAAAGTATAATAAATAAGTACTAGCCTTTCTATTATGGTGATGTCGTTCATATTCCAAGATATTCTCCGATCATCTAATAACCCCTCCCAACTAGGATCGTTTATTTTAGGTATAGATTGACTGCCGTAAGAAGGTATTTGATCAACTAAATGACGCATATCATCGAGTTTTTGATTTGATAGGGGTTACCCCAGAATTTGGAGAAAATAGTACGACAAGGAATTTTGTCGACTAATTAATTTATTAAAATCAAAGATTTATATTTTTATGCTTTGCCTGTCTGCTAGAGATTGGCAACATGCAATTTAATTGAAAGATTTTTAACGAAGTTCTTAAATAACAACTACATAGAAGTAAATAAATGTACTTACCGCCCTATAATTTCCGTTTTCTGTGCTGACCCCTAATATAGCAGTTTTTCACTGAATAGAACTCAGATAACTTATCATTTGGTGATAGTCAGAAGCCTTTATTCCCTTAAAATAATTTTTGTTTTTGATATCAAGGACTACTTCTACCACAACCTGTAAACAGCGAATAAAAATCTTAAAATTTAAACCCTAATTTCGATAAGAAGGGTAAATATACTTTCTGCTTTTCACTATCTAATAATGCTTCAGCAATTTGTTCAGCAAACACATCGTAACTTCGACCTGCTTGCCCTTGTGCCAAATACGATGCCTCATGTAATTGAGATATTTTTTTAGCGAAGGCAAAGCGTTGATTATCGGTCATGGTTATAAACATATCTACTGTATGTGGATCACGCTCTGTCTTTTCAGCTTTTACCGTTTTGGGCTTGGTTCTTTGTTTAAATTTAAAGGTAAATCCTGTAATAGTGCGACCTTGCTTGTGTTGCTCATATTCAGCAATAATATCCGTGTGTTCGTTAATTTGACGGCACTGTTGCAAATAGAGATTTGAGTCGATGATGTTCCCTTTAAAAAGTGCTTAGAGACCGAAAACCCTGTTGATTAGACACACTTCACCCTGAGGCTGACCATAATAAAATGACGATGCTTGTCCTTTACGTAGTGCACGCATGACTTCAATACCTTTAATTGTGGCATAAGCAGTCTTCATAGATTTGAATCCTAATGTGGCCCTGATGATTCGCTTTAACTTACCATGATCACATTCAATGACATTATTTTTATACTTAATCTGCCTGTGCTCAATATCTACTGGACATTTTCCTTCTCGCTTTAACCGTGATAAAGCATGGCCATAGGTCGCTGCTTTATCTGTATTGATGACCCGTGGAATTTGCCATTTTTTCACCGTATTGAAGATCTTTCCTAAAAAACAATAGGCTGATTTACTGTTCCGTCTAGCGGAAAGGTAAAAGTCAATCGTATGACCACGTTGATCAACTGCACGATACAGGTAAGTCCATCGCCCCTTCACTTTGATATAAGTCTCATCCATATGCCATGAATGTAAATCTGTAGGGTTACGCCAATACCAGCGTAACCGTTTTTCCATTTCTGGAGCATAACGCTGAACCCAACGATAAATTGTACTGTGATCCACATTTATGCCTCGTTCAGCGAGCATTTCTTGAAGTTCACGATAGCTGATGCCATATTTACAATACCAACGAACAGCCCAAAGAATGATTTCACCTTGAAAGTGCCGACCGTGGAAGGGATTCATCTGCTGTATCTCGAAATAAATAAGATATTTAGCTTATCATGTCAGCCTATTTGCAACAGTGCCCTATAAAAAGGGAGCTTTAGAGACTGTAAATAAAACTGTATTTACACAGAATTATTTACACCCTCGTGTGACAGTGCCGCCCTAAATTAAATAACAAATTTTTTCTATCTTTACTCTTGAATTGTCATTTAGATCAGGATAACTACAATAATTCTCTGATCCCCCAAATCTCTCAAGTTTTTCTAATATTTTCCTGTACATACCTCCCTTTTAAGCGTATCTAGATTTGTATTTGGAATTATATATTCTTCTTTTGTAGGTTCCATAGCTATTGGATCACCTGTTACTTCTTTGTACATAACTCCTCCTAGTCTTCGGAATTTTTCTTGTTCGCAATCTATCTCATATAGAACTGTTGACCTATTCTTCTCCTCTTTAAACTCGGTTTCTACCCAAGCTCTTGTTATTTTGGGATTCTTTGTACTATTTAATTTTATAATTTTAGATTGATAATTTGCATTATCTATAATTATTTTTGCAAATATATTTTGAGCATTAAGAACCATTACGCTGATTAATGTAATTTTTAATAGTCTTTTCACCTACTTAGTCTCTTTAAAGCTAATTTCCAGAAATATACTTATATTATTTCTGTTGTTCAATTTATTTTTTAATTTAATAATTTTAAATGGGTTAAATGGGTAAGGACACACAAATGGGAAAAACTCCCTGTTGCTATACGAGATCAATTTAAGAAGTAACTAGCCAAAGTCATAGAGCAGCCACATATTCCAAAGAATATGCTGAGAGGCAATCTTGCAGGTTGCTATAAAATTAAATTATTAAAAGCTGGTGTCAGACTTGTCTATCAATTTAAAGATGATCAGGTAGTTATCTTGCTCATCACAGTCGGGAAACGAGCTGATAGCATAGTTTATGACGAAGCTAAAAAGCGTATTAAAGACTAAAAATGGGAGCTTATAGCTCCCATTTTGAATGGGTTCTAACATTTTGACTTTGCATAGCACCTATTATATTAATTTTAGGAATACTTAAGTTTAGTTAAGAACAATAGTCTTGTTTAAATCTTGAATAAGGAACATTTCTACGTTGTGTTAGATCTTTCCCTTTTAAATCATTGGCTAATTTATCTGATAATTCTTCACTAGATTTTATTTTGTTTGGAACCCATGAATAAGCATGTCTAGGTAAAATTTCAAAAAGATTAGTCATACCAGGTACATAAGAATACTTAAATTGAGTATAAACTTGATCATAGAATCCCTTACAGATTCTATCATTTTCTTTTGAAACTAAATTTCTATTCATAGATGTTGAGAAGTCATATAAGCTCCCATTTTTGTATTCATAATCATATTTTTTCCCAGTTTTAGGACTTTGGCTTGATGTTATTTTTATACCTGAATTAAGCTCTGAAATAGTAATATCTAATGACTCTTTGAATTCAATAGTTTCAGATTTAATTAATTTTGCTAGATCGTTAAACTCATATATAAAATAATGGCTTTCTGGGCTACTCATACCAAACCATGCGCCACATGTACTTGTTACAACATAAGTATTCTGCTGTTGCTTATATATCTTTTCTAAGATTTCACATTGTGGGTCGATCTCACTAATAAAACCAGCATTTCTATTATTGTTCTCAATAGAAAATGGATACTGTTTTACATATAACTCACTGTATTTATTTGTTATTTTATATAAACCAATATTTTCTGGATAACCTTCATTATTTTTTATAAATTTGAATGGCTTAACTTCAATGGCATACGCAACACTACCAGCCATTATGAGAATATTTAGTAGAAATATTTTAGAAAGAGGACTTTTCACTTTAAATACCTTATAAGTTTAAATTATAAAGTAATTTTAGCTACTAATTAAAAAAAAGGTGAAATATTCAATTATTAATTGTCCATTTAACATAATGGATATTATACGAAGTACACTTGTAACTCCAAAATAGAAATGTCCGGTTTCTCCAAAGTAAAAATGTCCGCTTTTAGAATATGCGCTGTTGCAATTTTCTTAGCGGACGGTTTGATATGTTGGTGTCTATGTCGGATAAAGAACTTAA
>NZ_VPBI01000040.1:0-8831 GCF_013418795.1 Acinetobacter sp. YH12120
ATCAACAATACAAAAAATTTCTGTAAAATCGTACATGGTAGTTAGAGCCTTTGGGTTGTGTCGTAACTTTCTAAATGGCTCTAACTACCTTTTTTTCAAGGGCTTTTCTTATCCGTAATTCGGGTTAGATTAGGGTCTGTACCAAATCAATCGTTGAGTAGAAAAATCCATTAGATAAAAATTATAAATAAAAAGAAGCCCAAGCTGGAGGAGAGTGCTTGGGCTTTGAAGATAGAGGATATCCCATCGTTTCGATGAGCAATCTTGCTATGTTTAAAATATAAAACAGAAAACTTAACTGAATATGAAGTGATTGTGAGATTTTGCAATAAAGCTCAAGCTTAGCGTTTGAAACGTGCAAAGCGTTTGTTGAAGCTCGCGACACGTCCTTCATTACTGGTTTGACGTTGTTCACCTGTGTAGAACGGATGCGATGCGCTTGAAATATCCAAAGTCACATAAGGATATACCTTGCCTTCATATTCTTTACTTTGGCTGCTTTGCAAGGTGCTGCCAATCACAAAATAGGCATTGGCGTTGGTGTCGTGGAATAAAACTTCACGATATTCTGGGTGGATATTCGGACGCATGAGATTTCTCCAAACTAAATGTGTAATTTGTGAAATGTTATAACATAACAATTAATTTGGCAAATAAAACCCACATGCATTCTTTCTAGTGAGTTTTACATCAAAAATTATCCAATCCCTTTTTAAACCTGTTGTATAAGGGCTGTCATTGAGGGAATAGTGTCTGCACAGATTAAATAATTTTTTCTATTGGAAGTGAAAAGGCATCGTAAGAACAAGTTTGACCCATGCCATTTTAAGGCATAAAATGGCATTCAGTGGTATGTATGGAGTAGATGATGACAACATTGGTAAAAAAACGGGTTCAATACACGGTTGATCAGGCAATTATGGAATCGGCAGAATACATTATGACAAAAGTTGGTCTGACGCCTGCCACTGTAATGAGCATGGTTTACGCTGAAATTGCACGAACTGGAAAAATACCTGTCACGACTCAAGTGAGTGACGAGGATTTGAATACAGCAAGATTAATCGCGATGAGCCATAATGTTCCTAGTGTAAAAGTGTCTAGCGCTGCGGATACTGCTGCTTTTTTAGAAGATGATGGCGGCTACTAATGACCCAACAACTCTATTGGGCTTATGTTGGCTTTACAGATATTGCCGAGGGTAAGACCAGACCTGTGTTGTATATTCGCCAAACGGACACCGACTATGTTGTATTTCGTTTAAGTAGTCAGTACGAAAATAAGTCTGCTTTTATTAAAAGCAAATATGTGGAAATTAAAAACTGGCAACAGGCTGGTTTAAAAAAGCCATCGTGGATTGATACAGTACAAACATATCAGCTGCCTATCCAAAAAACACAACTCACTTATATTGGACAACTGTCTGCCGATGATCTGGAATGCTTAATCAAACACCTTGAAATTCAATAATTTGAATTTCATCGTTTCAACTTGAATGAATCGGTTTAGATAACAAAAAATCCTCCTACATTTGGGAGGATTTTTTGTCTGGATTATAATTTTAGTTACGGAGCATAAAACAGATTGGGCTTTATTTTCAGCATCCTTTGCTGAGTCCAAAGTTGAGTCTAAGCTCGCGGTGGAACCAACTCCTCAAAAATATCATTTAAATTATCATGTACTTTTAAATGAATTAAATTCCAATAATGCCCTGAAACAGTTCGATTCACCATTAAGGTATCGGGAGAAGGCTTAAACACATCCCAATATTTCAATGAACTTTTGACCAACTCAACGCCATCATGATGGGCAGAATTTTCAGCAAAATCATAATGTGTGGTTAGCGGACGCATCAGCACTTCTAACCATTGCAAATATAAATCTTCAGGGAATTTACCCAATGCAGAAATTGCCTGCAGTGCATCTAGATGCTGTTCAATTTCGGCAATATCTTGCGCACGCGCAGCATGAATCAGTTGTCGAAAATGATGCACTACATCATTCGATAGAGTTTTGACGCCGCCGTAATCATAAATCACCACAGAACCATCTTGGCGGAACGCAAAGTTGCCCGGATGCGGGTCGCAATGAAAGCGTTTTAAATAAAAGATTTCTTGACCCATGGCACGCAATAAACGTCGTCCCAAAGTGTTGCGGGTACGCTGTGACCATGTGCTTGCCGTTTCTATATTTTCACCTTGTTCCAAACTTAAGGTGAGAATATGCCGCGAAGAATAGTCTTTAAACACTTGTGGGATAATAATTTTATCATCCAAAGCCGCGTGAAAGGTACGCGCTACTTCTAGGTTTTGTGCCTCAATCTGGTAGTTCAGCTCATTGTCTAAACTTTCCTGAATTTCCTGAAATAGACGGTCTTGTAATTTACGGTCTATTTTAAGTACACCCATTAAACGCAGTGCCAAACGGACTTGTTTCAGGTCACTTTCGCAGGCTTCATCGACCCCAGGATATTGCACTTTGACCACCACTTGCTCGCCATTGGGTAAAATGGCTTTATGCACTTGCCCAATAGATGCGGCTGCAAACGGAGTTTCATCAAAGTGTTTAAAAATTTTGTCGAGCGGTTTACCAAGTTCTTTTTCAACTTGTGCCTTAATTTCAGCAAAAGGCATGGCAGGTGCTTGGCGCTGTAATTTACTGATGGCTTTGGCAACTTCAGGCGGAAAAATATCTTTATATTGCGAGGCAATTTGCCCGACTTTCATCACCGCACCTTTCATTTCGCCTAAGGTATCAGCAATTTGGATACCAATATCCTGAAACAATTGGCTGCGTGCCGCATTTTTTTGTTCTTCATCTGCGGTGAGGTTTTTAATCGAGTTCGATACCGTTTTGGTTGCAATACTTGCTGTCATGCTCGCAAGTTTCATAAAGCGACGACCAGGTGTACGCGCCGTTTTTGCCATGCGATGTTCCTCAAGATCATCTTTACTATCTTTTGATCATAAGTGTTCGTGAGCAAAATGCCTACTTTTAATTGTTAAAGTATTTTTTGATCACAAGACCCACGTGCCAAAACGTATTTTGGCATGTAGGTGAGTAGGCTGAGGTTTATGCTGTAAATTGGCGTTCCAGTCGTTGATTGTTGAAATATAAACGGGTCAGAAGTAACACACAGGCAATGCTTAAACCGACAATCAGCCCGACCCAAACCCCTGCAGCGCCCATATTGCTGTAACGAGTTAAATACACGCCAATGGGGAAAGCCACAACCCAATAAGCAAGCATGGTAATCCACATTGGGCCCTGAGTGTCTTGCATGCCACGCAAACAACCTGCTGCGCTAATTTGCCATGCATCCATGAGTTGATAGGCAATCGCAAATAATAATAGAGACATCGTCACTTGCGCCACTTGCGGGTCGCGGGTGTAAATTGAAATGATTTCAGGACGGAAAAACCACATCAGCGTCATTGTAGAAAAGGCAAATACAGTTGCAGTTGCAAAGCCTAAGCCTTGTACTTTACGCATGGCGTGAATATTTTGTTCGCCATAATATGTGCCAATACGAATGGTCAGGGCAATTGCCAAAGACATGGGAATCATAAATAACTGAGATGTGACTGACATGGCAATTTGATGGGCTGCCAGTTTGGTTTCTCCCAAAGGACTGATTACAATGGCGGCAGTACTAAAAATACTCACTTCAAAGAAAATGGCTAAACCAATTGGTAGTCCTAATAGCAAAATGCGTTTAATCCAGACCGCATCAATCGCTTCCCATTGGCTAAATACCTGTGTGCTTTGATAGGCGCGACTTTTAAAAATATAAAATGCCAAAGTTATAAACATTAACCATTGCAAAATAGCAGTGGCAAAACCACAACCCGCACTGCCCAGTTCAGGCAGAGGCCCCCAACCATACATAAACATAAAGTTCAGTGGAACCAATAAAGCCAATGCCAACAGACTAATTACGGTCACAGGGCGTGGATAGCCCAGTGCTTCTGAATAACCGCGCAAAGCGGCATACATGGTCACGGCAGGCATCCCAAAACCGATGGCATGTAAAAATAAGCCTGCTTTGGGCTGTAAATTTTCAGGCACACCAAATAATGGCAATAGTGCAGGCATGAGCTGTAAAATCAGCCCTGCAATCACACCTAAAATAAACGCAATCCATAAAGACTGACGGGCGATGGTTGCAATTTTTTCTGGGGTACGCGCGCCTTTAGCCTCGGCGACTAAGGGTGTGGTAGCAATCATAATGCCACTGAACAGCAGCATAATGGGCATCCACAAACCGACCCCAACGGCAATAGCAGCTAAGTCGGTGGCAGACATGTGACCTGCCATAATGGTATCAATCAGACCTAAACCTGCTTGCGCAAATTGTGTGACCAAAATTGGAATCATCAGTTGAAAAAGCTGTTTTAATTCAAAACGGGTCGTGGTCACAGAATGTATATTTGACACAAAAAATCTCAATGCATGAGGTGCTTAGCGTTTGGGTATTAGCGTTGTAAAGTGAGAAGCACACCAATAAAAATCACCACGCTACCTAAAAGACGTTGCCAATTGATACTGACTTTTTCAGTGCCCAAGAACCCAAAATGATCAATCAGCATTGAGGTGACCATTTGTCCAAAAATAATCACCCCAGATAAAGTGAGTAAACTTAGTTTTGGAGCACTATAAATACTCATGCTGATGGCATAAACCCCTAGACATCCGCCAATCCATAAATACCATGGGATGTTGAGCAAGGTGCTGAGGTTGGGTTTTTCGACTTGCTGAAAAAATACCAGTATGGCTAAAACTATTGTACCAACCAAAAAAGAGAAAAGGGCAGCTTGTAACGGAGAATATAAATATTCACGCAATTGGCTGTTGATTGCAGTTTGAAAGGCCATTGCAATCCCGATGCCCATCGCCAGTGGCAAAATTAAGAGTAATTGGCTGGATATTTTCATCATTTGCACATTTTTCTTATTTCATAGACTCTAGTCTAAAGCAAATTCTAGGGAATACATCGGTGTCCTGCTGTAGTCATGTTAAAATCTGTATCATTGTTTTGATTTTGCATTGAGCCTGTCTTTGAACCCACTTCATCCCATTGATATTTCTCTATCTTTATATATTCACATGCCGTGGTGCGTGCGTAAGTGTCCGTATTGTGATTTTAACTCTCATGCTGTGCCTGACGGTAAATTGAGTTTAGATTTAGAGCAAGAATATCTACAGGCTTTGCTGGAAGATTTTAAAACTCAGACTCAGTTTGCGCAGGGTCGAAAAATCCACAGTGTCTTTATTGGCGGTGGTACACCTTCGCTGATTTCAGCACAGGGTTATCAATGGTTATTTACACAGCTGAAAGCCGTGCTTGCTTTTGAGGATGACTGCGAAATTACGCTGGAAGCCAATCCAGGTACAGTGGAGCATGATCCCTTTGCCGATTATTTGGCTGCAGGCATTAACCGTTTGTCGATTGGCGTGCAGAGTTTTAATACTGAGCATTTAAAAAAATTAGGGCGTATTCATTCTAATGATGATGCGATTGCCGCAATTGGCTTGGCGCGTGAAGCGGGCTTTCAGCGAATTAATGTCGATTTAATGCATGGCTTGCCTGAACAGACTTTGCAGCAAGCACTGCAGGATTTAAAACTGGCAGTGGAACATGGTGCAACGCATATTTCATGGTATCAATTGACTATTGAGCCTAATACTGTTTTTTTCCGCACTCAGCCAATTTTACCTGTAGATGATGTCTTGGAAGAAATTCAAGCGCAGGGTGAAGCCTATTTAACTGCGCAAGGTTTTGTGAATTATGAAGTGTCTGCATGGCGTAAAGAGTTGCCGTCTGCACATAATTTAAATTATTGGCAGTTTGGCGATTATTTGGCGATAGGTGCGGGGGCGCATGGCAAAGTGACTTTGCATGATGGTGTGTATCGCTTCCAAAAAACCCGTTTGCCGAAAGATTACTTAGCCAAAGTACCTGCGGAAAACTTGCAGTTTAAAGCAATTGCAGCCGATGAGTTGCCATTTGAATTTATGATGAATGCACTGCGCCTGAATGATGGGGTTGAGGCAAACTTGTATACTGCCCGCACAGGTTTAAACTTGGATGATTTGCAGGATATTTTAAATACATTGCGTCAGCGGCAATTGTTGCAGGATGATCCGAAGCGATTGGCATGTACTGCGCAAGGGCATGTGTTTTTAAATTCGGTGTTGGAAGCGTTTTTGTGATTTGAGTTCAGCTCAGGCATCTGTCCTAACGCTTATCGAATATTGTGCTAGAGCGACAGCTTGTGTCTTGCACTGCATGCTATTTAAGGTAAATTTTGTTATTGTAATGGCTTTGTTATTGTATCGCCTTGAAGGTTTGAGATGAACTCTACTAGTCCAAAAGTTTTAAAGGCTCATGGTGAATTAGTGGTAAACAAAGAGGAAAACCTTTCCCTCTTTGAATCAATCCCTTTTTATCCAGAATACCCAAGTAAATTTAAATTTATTGACCTATTCGCAGGAATTGGTGGATTTCGGCTAGCGTTACAAAATCTTGGTGGCGAGTGCGTATTTTCATCAGAAATAGACCTATATGCCCAAAAAACATATTCCGTCAATTTTGGTGAAACGCCTTATGGTGATATCACTTTAGAGTCTACTAAAAATGCGATACCTGATCATTTCGATATTTTATGTGGAGGCTTCCCTTGTCAGGCTTTTTCAATTGCAGGTAAAAGATCTGGATTTGAAGATACACGCGGTACGCTATTTTTTGACGTTGCGGATATTATAAAACGGAAACAACCTAAAGCTTTCTTTTTAGAAAATGTTAAAGGCTTAATTAGTCATGATAAGGGAAATACACTTAAAACTATTTTAAAAACATTAAGAGATGATTTAGGTTACTACGTTGCTGAGCCTCAAATTATAAATGCTAAAGATTTTGGTGTTCCCCAAAATAGAGAGCGAATTTTTATTGTAGGCTTCCATAAAGATACTGGAATTCAAAATTTCTCTTATCCACAACCATTAAATAAAAAAACCTGTTTTGCCGATATAAAGGAAACTCAGGTTGTACCTACTAAATATTACTTATCTACACAGTATTTAGATACCTTGGAAAAGCATAAAGCTCGACATGAAAATAAAGGAAATGGTTTTGGTTACGCTATTATTCCAGATCACGCAATTGCCAATGCCATAGTTGTAGGTGGAATGGGGAGAGAGCGTAATTTAGTTATAGATCATAGAATTACAGACTTTACTCCAACTACTAGAATTAAAGGAGAGGTAAATCGGAAAGGTATTCGGAAAATGACGCCAAGAGAATGGGCACGGTTGCAGGGGTTTCCAGATCATTTCAAAATCGTGGTTTCAGATGCCTCAGCCTATAAACAATTTGGAAATTCTGTTGCTATTCCAGCGATACAGGCAACTGCAAAAGAAATATTAAAAGCATTGAAGATTGGTGAGTATGATTACAGCAAATAAGGGGGAATGGAGTGAACTCTATGCCCTTTTTAAATTACTATGTGATGGGGAGTTAAGTGCGGGTGATGAAAACTTAAATAAAATAAATAATTTAATTTATCCTGTAATTAGAATTTTACGTCAAGAACATCATCATTTATTCACTTATGTACCGCATAAATCAGAGGGTATAGTAGAGATTTTGCGGGGTGAAGATGTTTTTCAGATACCATTACAGGAACTCAGAGATATTACTCAGTTTTTGCTGGCAGAATTACAGAAAAAGCAAACGGCATCATTTACTATTCCAGATGTGGAAAACTTTATATCCAGATACCAATCAAATAAGATTAAAGCAAAATCTAGTGCGAAAAGTGATATTAGAATCGTAATTTATGATGCAAAAATTGGAACAATGCCTGAATTGGGATTTAGCATAAAGTCAAAATTAGGTAAACCATCCACATTGTTAAATGCAGGAAAGACAACAAATTTTATTTTTGAAATAAAAAATATTTGCCTAACCGAAAAAGAGATTGAAGATTTTAATCAGCTTGCATTGCCACAACCAATTATTAAATCTCGTATAGCACATTTAAAAATGTTGGGAGCCGATATTAAATTTTCCCATTTAAATAATGCTGTATTTGAGAATAATTTAATTTTGTTGGATAGTTTACTACCAAAAATTATGGCAGAAGCTATATTTAAATATTACACATCAACTCTTAATTCAGTTAAAGATATTTTTAATGAAATTTCTTATGAAAATCCAATGAAATATTCTTTTGAACATCAGCATCCTTTTTATCAGTTTAAAATTAAAAAATTATTGTGTGAAATAGCAATTGGAATGATGCCTGGTACAGTTTGGACAGGTAACGAAATTGATTCTACAGGTGGATATTTAGTAATTAAAGAAGATGGCGAGATCATTTGCTATCATCTGTATCATCGCCATGAATTTGAAGAGTATTTATACAATAATACAAAGTTTGAGATGGCAAGTAAAACCAAGCATGATTTTGGTCAATTATTTCTAAAGGACAATAAATTGTATCTGTCTTTAAATCTACAAATTCGCTTTAAATGATTAAAAATATATCTTTTATCTTAATATAGTTTGAACTTTTGATTCAATTTTCATAATAAAACTCAAATAGGATAATTTTAAATGGATTTAAAAACGTTTAAGTTACTTGCCCGCTATAATCTTTGGGCAACTCAAAAACTAAATCAGACTTTGCTATTGGTTTCAGATGGCTTTGTTGCACAAAGATTTGAAATGCAAAGCGCCCCTAATTGAGCCAAATTTAAGGCGTAACTTGGGTAACTGGTCGACCTAATTCCGTAAATCTGTTGAGGACTGCTACACGTGCATGAATCTC
>NZ_VPBI01000041.1:0-8270 GCF_013418795.1 Acinetobacter sp. YH12120
TGTCTTAACGAATGCGGATAGAATGCATAAACTTACCTAAAAAATAAAATTCAGTTTTATGATAACTTTACTGTTAAAAGAAGTCTAGACAACCTTGTTTTATGCTTGGATATAAGGCTTATTTTAAAATAATAGTAGTGAAGATTTTCTAAAATTAACATAATACACCTTATACGAAATAAAAATGGGAGCCTTAAGCTCCCATTTTTTAAGTAATTTTTTCAAATAAGGCTTGGGTGAGCATCTAAAATTCGAATCAATGTAGCTGCTGGTCCAGTTGGATAGCGTCGTCCCTGTTCCCAATTTTGCAGGGTACGGGGGCTAATATGTAGACGTGCAGCAAATTCATTTTGGCTCAAGCCAGTTTTTTCACGTACTTCTTTAATATCAGGCAATTCGAGTTCTGTAACTCGGCTTGCTTTAACTTCTTTACGTTTGATAGCTCCAGCTTCTTTGATTGAAGCAACCAAGTCATCAAATAAGTTGTTATCCATGAAATTGCTCCTTCACGAGTTGGTGCAGAATGGCGGTTTCCTTATCTGTTAAATTATCTTTTACTGATTTTGGATAAGCCACTAAGAAAAAGATCTGATCATCCTCGGTGACCCAATAATAAATCACCCGTATCCCACCACTTTTCCCTTTGTTACCTTGAGCACAACGTACTTTGCGAATACCACCGCCATTCTTGATTAGGTCACCTCTATCAGGCTGTACCAAAAGATCTTGCTGAAGTTGACGATATTCCTCATCAGATACAAGGTCTTTAATTTGCTTGGTAAAGATGCTGGTTTCAATAAATAACATGGACTCTTTATACGTCAATGGCGTATTTGAATTTTAGCAGTTTCCATAACAAAAAACGAGAGCTGGTAGATCTCGTTTCGCATAACAGCCATTATGTTAAATTGTAGTAAGAACTTTAATGCGATAGAGCAGAATGTATATGCAAAATAAGCTTGATAACATTATTCAAGAATTAAAAGAACTATCTGGGAATAGTCGTCTAAACATAGAACTACCTGATGATATTTTCATATCTGCTTATGAACGAAAAATAGGTTTTATTTTTCCAAAAGATTATAAAAAAGTTTTGAAAGAGATTAGCAATATCTTTTATGGAACAATTGAATTAGCGTCTCTTACAGATGAGAAAGAATGCTATCGAGGGCTATCTCAGATATTAAATGATGCTAGGGAGCAAGGTCTGCCAGAAGATTGGCTACCTATTTGTGAAGATAATGGTAGTTATTATTGCCTATCTCCTAATCATAAAATTAGATATTGGACAGCAGATGGATATAGCGATGAGCAGTGGGAAGATTTAGCAGATTGGATCAAGCAAGTTTGGATAGATGGAAATTAAGAATTTCTAAAATTAACATAATACACCTTATACGAAATGCGTTATAATTATCTATAGAAATCAATGCTGTAGTTTCTAGTTTATAGCCCGAACATCCCTGTTCGGGCTTTTTTTATGATTTTTCACGTTCCACGCCTATTATTTAAGCAATGTTTCACAACTTTGATTAGCTCCAGTAAATAATTAAAACCTAGATAATAAGAACCGAGCGAGTGTCTACGAGCGATTGAGCATCATCAAAATTTCGCCCTCGCCTTTTCTCTGATTACAAGCTCCCTTTCGATTTTAAACGGTAGGTACAGAGCATCCCGAATGGGTGCGAACTTTGGAGCTTTTGCTTTTCAAAAAGTATGAGCGAAGCGAATACATTACAAATGCTTTTGCTTTTAGATTTCACAAATAGGATTAACCAAAAACTGCCCCACGAAGCGAGGAACGAGCTTCAATAGAGTACGAGCTTTAGCGAGTACCTAGGGCAGTTTGCACTCCCCTCTCGAAAGGCTTTTAATTATTTTTAAAGCTTTTAAATGCTTTTAGATAAGCTGAAAACATTGATATGAGAGGACTACAGCTTATATAAGCACACAAATTCTCTTGTATAAGCACACAAATTCTCTTGTATAAGCACACAAATTCTCTTGTATAAGCACACAAATTCTCTTGATTTACACACATAAAATATATAGTGTGTAAATACACATTAATAATAACGTGTATTTAATATGAAGAATGGTTTAGTTGTGAAAGATAATGCATTAATAAACGCCAGTTATAATTTAGAACTAACGGAACAGCGTTTAGTCATGCTTGCAATCATTAATGCAAGGGAATTAGGGCGGGGTATTACGGCAGATAGCAAACTAGAAATACATGCTAGTGACTATGCAAAACTATTTAATGTATCACCTGATGCATCCTACAAAGCCCTGAAAGATGCCGTAAATAATCTATTTAACAGGCAGTTTAGCTATACAGCCGAATATAAAAAAACAGGGAAGGTAGGTATCGTTCGCTCTCGCTGGGTAAGCCGTATTTTTTATGTAGATGATTTGGCATTACTAGAAATTACTTTCGCACCTGATGTAGTTCCTTTAATCACTAGATTAGAAGAACACTTTACAAAATATGAAGCCAAACAAGTTGCACACCTAACCAGTAAGTATGCCACTAGACTTTATGAGTTATTAATCGCTTGGCGTGAAGTTGGTAAAACACCTGTTTTTGAACTACAACAATTACGTAAAAATTTAGGTGTTGAAGATGATGAATATCAACGTATGCACCATTTTAAAAGCCGTGTATTAGAAACTGCCATTACTCAAATCAATGAACATACAGACATAAAAGCCACTTATGAGCAACACAAGAAAGGGCGTACAATTACTGGGTTTTCATTCAAGTTTAAGCAGAAACAACAACCGAAAAAATTAGATTCTAAGCGTGACCCAAACACACCTGACTTTTTTATCAAAATGACCGATGCACAACGCCATTTATTTGCAAAAAAAATGTCAGAAATGCCTGAAATGGGGAAATATTCACAAGGTACAGAAAGCTACCAACAATTTGCTATCCGTATAGCAGATATGCTGTTAGAGCCTGAAAAATTCAGAGAGCTTTATCCAATTTTAGAAAAATCAGGATTTCAGCCATGATTAAATTAAATAACCTATCAACCGATCTAAAGCATGTGACCGTTGAATACCTCGACATCGTAAATTATGAAATTGCGAGGGAAAATATATGCGGTTATATCTTCCTATTATCCCGACTATCCAAAGATGCCGAACCCACCGAAAAAATGCAGATGGAAAGCAAAATACAGAACTTAATTTACTATCGGGATAATTTACAAATCGAGGACAAGGACAATATTCAAAAGGTTTTAAATACGCTCATTCCAGAGTATCAAGCCGAACAAAAAAACCAAACAGCTAAGAAAAATTAGGCTTCAATATCGGGCAAATCAAAAAGCTGTCGATCTCTATTTTCTGTTAAATATTCGTTGAGTTCAGCGAGTATTTTTTCTTTATTGGCTTCATTTGCCTGCATTTTCTTAATCAAGTAAGAACCGAGCAAAATTTTACGCCGAGTATCATCCTTGCGCTCCTGTTCTTTCTTTTTGGTACGTTCTCTTGCTTCAATAGCCTGTTTCTGTGCTTTTAACTGTTTCAGCTTCTCTAACTGGGCTTCAATTTTCTTTTCGATATTTTCAGCAGATTTAGTCATAACGATTAATTTCGGAATATAGAAAACCACTCAAGCATAAGACCCTATGAATTGAAATTCAAGCGGGTAATATGCTATCGTGTTTTTCATGAAATGCGCACTTACGACTTGAATTTCATTCAAGTCAAAAGATGCGTAAGGGAGACACCCCTTAACCCCAAAAGCAAAAGCAAGAGCGGTAAAGCAAATGAAGAAATACAATATTGATGAACAGCATATTTTTATATGCTCAAACTGTGGGAATGAATTTTTATACAAATTACCTAAAATTCTTATAGAGCAAATGAATGGAGTATCCATTCAAACTATTAGAAAAGAATGCCCGAAATGTAATCAATACGTGGATGCCACAAGGAAAATTTAATGGCGATTTACCACTGTACAACCAAAACCGTTAACCGCAGTTCGGGAAGAACTGCCGTTGCATCTATGGCTTATCGTGCAGGGGAAAAACTAGAAGATAAACGTACAGGGCTGACGCATGACTTTACGAGAAAGGATGGAGTCGCCCATACCGAAATTGTGTCTAATCTCAATATTGAAATTGACCGCAGCCAACTTTGGAACTTGGCGGAACAGTCCGAAAACCGCAAAGATGCCCGAACCGCCAGAGAGTGGGTAATCGCCCTACCCGATGAATTAGACGCAGATCAACGTAAGGACTTGGCAAAAGCCTTTGCCACGGCCTTAGTTGATCGCTATGGCGTGATTGCAGACTTAGCCATCCACGAACCCAGCAAAGGCGGAAATGATAAGAACCATCACGCCCATATCATGCTTACCACCCGAAAGGCGGAATTAGACCCTGAAAACAATCTGACTCTGACCACAAAGGCAGAAATTGAACTCAGCAACGCCAAACGAAAAAGCCTTGGTATGGGTACAACCCAAGACGAAATTAAACAGATTCGGGAAACGTGGGCAAACCTTGCCAATCGTGCTTTGGAACGAGCAGGCATACAGGAAAAAATAGATCACCGCAGCTATGCCGATCAGAATAACGGACTACAAGCCACCATCCATGAAGGCACTAAAGTCACCCAATTACGCAGAAAAGGCATAGACACTGAAATCAGCCGTTTTAATGACAATGTGAAACAGCAGAACGCCCAACAGCTTGACCAACAGAAACAGCAGAAAGAGAGCGTTTTACAGCGTGGTTTAAACCGTGTCGATCAAGGTTTTGATCAATGGCAGAAGAACCAAGAAACCAAACGTCTAGAACTGGAACGCCAAGCGGAAATGAAACGACAGCAAGAATTAGATAAACAACGAGCCGAGCAAGCACTCCGCAAGGCATCTCAAAAACTAAGTAGAGGCGGAATGTCATTATGAGTAATCAAAATGATTTAGATGACCAGTTATATATTTTATTGGCATCCATGAAGGAATATCGAGAAGCCATAGCAGACGATAAGAAGCGATTAGAGCAGTTTTACAACCAAGTCGCTAGTGGAGTGCTAGGCAAGGCTGAAAAATCGCTAGAAAACGCAAATAAGAAGCATACAGGTGCATTAAACAACAGTATTCAGGCATTAAACGAAGCTACAAACAGGCTCAACTTAAAACTTATCCTTATTTTTGCCAGCACGTTTGTGGCTGTGATGATGGTATTCATTTTGGCAATCTTCTTATACGTGCCAAGCAAAGACGAAATTGATAACCGTAGAGCTGATATGGCTTTACTAAAAAAATATCCGCTACAAATTAGAGAAAGTGATGGTGAAACATTGGTGAGAATCATGAGGAAAAATTGCTATTCGTTTGAACCGAGTAGTGTCAAAGAAAAAACGTATGACTGGTGTCAGATCGACCCTAAAAAATACTAGTTGATCGGTACTTTGCTTGGTTTTTCTTATTACTGATCAGATTACAGCAAGCGCAAAGTTGCCCGACTTTGAAACATGGCTAAAGCCATATTTCAAAGCATCGAGCTGAAATTTCGCATAAGAGATTTTATGTTAAATAAGACTATTAAGATCAGTTATAATTATCCAATAAGTGATTAAAAATAATAAGGTAATTTATGTCTACATGGGTGTGGGTACTTATTTATTTGGCAGTTAGCTTAATGTTCAAATGGATTATTTCATGGGGTGGAGCTGATTATATTAAAGGCTGGAAGAGTATCTTTTTCTTAGATATGGAATCAAGCTCATGGAATGAAGAACAGCTTAGAGCTATGGCTTTGTTTCTATGGATAGCATTTACCATTCTTTTTATTATAGGTTTAATTTACCCCGAATTTAGATTCTATAAGCTTAAAAATAGTTTGTAAAAAACGGAGCTTAAGCTCCGTTTTTATGGGTGATTTTTTAAATCATTCAGCATTGCATCACGTAAAATCTTATTCATACGTGTCTGATAGCCTTTGCCTTGTGCTTTTAGCCATTGCATGACATCTGCATCAATGCGTACTGTAGTCACTTGTTTAGTTGGCTTATAAAACGGATTTTGGACAGCATTTTTCCAAAAGCTTTCATCAAGTTCAGGAATGTCGGAAAAGTCTATTTCACTGTCTGCGCGTTTAGCCAGAGCTTCAAGTCTTGCCTTTTGTTCTTCAGACAAAACAGGAGGTTTATTCAAATCTACTTTGTACGTAACGGTTTTGCTCATACTGTTTCCTCTCTTTTTTCTCTGCCTGTCGTGCCGAAATAATGCGGATATGATCCATCCCATTATGGTCTTGTACTGTGTGGGCCACCAATAAAACAGCTTGCCCATGTACCATACCTATCGCTTGCCAACGATATTCACCATTTTCAAAGCGATCCTGTTTATATAAGGCATGAGCATCGTAAAAAACCAATGTCGCATCTTCAAAAGCTATACCATGCTTTTTAAGGTTTATTTCTGCTTTATGCTCATCCCATGAAAACTCAATTTCCATAGTTGCATCGCTTTTTGTTAATATAAAAATGTTAATACAAAATTGTAACTTTTGCAAAGTTCTTCCATTTTTTATTGGCAAAAGCTTACAGAATCGAACATAAAAAAGCCGACTTGTTTCAAAGTCGGCTTTTTACGGATTTTAGGGTTGAGTGTGAAGTTTTAAGTCATTGATTTTTATATTAATATACAAGTGTATTGCGTATAACCACCATTATGTTAAATGGGGGTATATTTATGCCTCATTAAACTTATATCCACACTTTAGACACGCATAGTTATTGAGGATATGCTGATCAATAGCACGCCCTGTAACAGCACCTGCTGTAGCTCCAGCTGTGCCACCTGCAAGTGCTCCAGCAATTGCTCCAGCTACAGTCCCAACAGCAGCGCCGGTAACTATGCCAACAGGACCAGCAATAGCCCCTAGCATAGCTCCAGCTTTCCCAGCAGCAGCTGCACCACCTATTGCGGCAGCTGCACCACCAGCTGCACCAGCAGCGCCACCTAGGGTAGCACCAGCGCGTTTTCCATAATTAAGTTTATCAATATTTGTTGAATTACATTTTGGACAGGTTGTCATAATTCCTCTTTATTAAATATCTTCCTTAAATTTAAGAAAGCTAAAATTAACATAATAATTTGCTATTTTATCTTTTTTAAGCGGACATATAAGTTCTTATGATCACTGGTACTGGTTGGTCTTTCTTCTACATCAAAAACTTTTGTATATGATTTCACTAAATCTCCAAGTTTTTTAAAACCATATGTACGAGGGTCAAAATCAACTTGTAGAAGTTTCCACTGTGAGCCTAAAGAAGCTACAGTAATCCATTCAGTATCATGTGCATCAAAAACTTGTTTGATTTTATCTAATGGCAAATTAGAGCTAGTTTGAGACTTAGTTTGACTAGCATCTTTACTACTTGTATTAGCTATTTCTTTCTTAATAGTTGATGGTTCTTCTTTTGCTTGAACTATAGGATGTTGAGCAGGTGCTTCGTAACCAGTTAAGTTTTCAACATAAGTGAAGTGTGAACAAGCATTACGAAATGCTTCAGGAGTTTGTTTTTTCCCGAATCCATATACCGTTGCTCCTTGTTCTTTTATACGAATAGCTAAAGCAGTGAAATCGCTATCACTAGATACGATAGCAAATCCATCGATGCGATCTGTATAGAGCAAGTCCATTGCATCGATAATCATAAAACCGTCAGTAGCATTTTTCCCTGTTGTATAAGCAAATTGTTGCATTGGTTTAATAGCTAAGTTGTTAATTGCTTGCTTCCAACTACCATTTTGATTAACGAAATTTCCATATATACGTTTTACTGTTGCTTCACCATACTTGGTTAGCTCATTGAGAATATTTTCGATATCTTTGGCTGACGCATTATCTGCATCTATCAGTACGGCTAATTTTGATGTTTTTTCTTCTGTTAAATTGAAGATTGTTTTTGATACAGCCAAAGTCTTTACCCCGAGATATTAAAATAAATGAAGATTATAGCTTTTATCGTTTAATGATATTTTATTTTTACAAGTAAAAATAAAGATTTAGCTTATTTGAAATTAATAAGTTTCGCTAAAATTAACATAATACACGTTATACGAATTCCCAAGGCATGGCTTTTAGTCATGCTTTTTTTATCAAAAGACTATACCTGAATGATAGCGAGCCAAATCGCATACAATATCTATCATTAGACTTAATGCAATAATTAAATGATAGTATTATCATTAATCTAATAGAATTAAGATTAAATGATAGAAATGAATACACGTA